>CBJMMB010000081.1:0-17964 GCA_966430775.1 uncultured Dyella sp.
CCAGCATCGGTGCGGCGGTATGGCTCCACGCATAAGCGGAAGCGGCTACGCGGCTATAGCCCTCTTCCATCTTCACCACCATCATTTCGATCGCGATGATGGCGTCGTCCACCAACAGACCCAATGCCAGAATCAACGAACCCAAAGTAATGCGATCGAAGTTCTTGCCGGTGGCGGCCATCACCACGAACACCACCGCCAGCGTCAACGGCACGGCTGCGGCCACCACCAGGCCCACGCGCCAGCCCATGCTGATGAAGCACACCACCATCACCACCAGCAGCGCGACGAAAAACTTCAACATGAACTCGCCGACCGCCGAAGCGATGTTGACGGCCTGGTCGGTGACCTTGCTGAGGCTCATGCCCAGCGGCAAACCGGCGTTGATCGCAGCCACTTCGTGGTCCAGCGCCTTGCCCAGGTCCAAGCCATTCCAGCCATCACGCATGACGATGCCCAGCAGCAAGGCAGGTTCGCCGTTGTTGCGGATCATGAAGGTGGCTGGGTCTTCATAGCCACGCTTCACCGTGGCGATATCCGACAGCTTCAACGTGCGACCGTGCGCCACCACCGGGGTGTCGCGAATCTTCTGCAGTGAGTCGAAGGCGCCATCCAGGCGGATGAATACTTCCGGCCCTTTCGTTTCGACCGAGCCTGCCGGCGTCAGCGCATTCTGGCTGTTGAGCGCGGCGAATACGTCCTGCGGGCTTACGCCCAGCGTGGCGAGGCGATCGTGCGAGAACTCCACATAGATCTTCTCCGCCTGCTCGCCGATGATGTTGACCTTCTTCACGCCCGGCACATGCAACAGGCGTTGGCGCAGGCTTTCCGCATCGCGCACCAGCAGGCGTTGCGGCTCGCCCTTGGCCTTGAGCGCGAACAGCGCAAAGGTGACATCGGCGTATTCGTCGTTGACCATCGGCCCGATCACGCCGGGCGGAAGATTGTTGGCCTCATCGCCGATCTTCTTGCGCGCCTGGTAGAACTGTTCCTGCACTTCCGACGGCGGCGTGCTGTCGAGCAAGGTCAAGGTGGTGAAGGCCAGGCCGGGCCGTGTGTAGGTTTCGGTGCGGTCGTACCAGCGCAGCTCCTGCATGCGCTTTTCGATTTTTTCGGCGACCTGGTCCTGCATTTCCTGCGCGGTGGCGCCGGGCCATGCGGTGATGATGGTCATCACCTTCACCGTAAAGGCGGGATCTTCCGCGCGGCCCAGCTTGAGGAACGACACCAGCCCGGCCAGCGAGATCAGCAAGATCAGGAACAAGGTGATGGAGCGCTCGCGCACCGCCAGCGCCGAGAGATTGAAACGGCCCTCGCTCACGGCTGGCCCCCTTCGCTTGCTACGGCGACATCCAGACTGGCAACACGCACCGGCTCGCCTTCGCGCAGCAGATGCGCACCGAGCGCGACCACGCGATCGCCTTGCTGGAGTTGACCGCCGATGCGCGCACTGTCGTCATCCAGGTGCTGCACCACGACCGGCCGCCAGGACACCTTGGACGATTGGCCGTCGATCACCCACACGCCCGGCCCCTTGCCCGCGTCGAACAGGGCGCCCATCGGCACCTGCAAGCCACCTTGTGCAACGACACTGCCGGCGGGAATGCGAATGGTGACCGTCGTGCCCAACGGCGCGTTGGCCAATTCGCCTTGCAAGACATAGCGCGCTTCGAACGTGCGCGTGAGCGGATCGGCAGCATCGGACAACTGCCGCAAGCTGGCCGGCACGCTCACGCCTTCCTTGCCGAACAACGCGGCCTGCGCGATGGAACCGATCGCAGGACGCAGAGTTTCCGGCAATTGCACCACCGCTTCGCGCGGCCCGGCGTGCGCCAGACGCACCACGGTCTGGCCGGCGCTGACAACCTGGCCTGGTTCGGCCAGTGTTTCCATCACCACGCCATCGCCGTCCGCCACCAGTTCGGCATAGCTGCTCGCATTGTTGGCCACGTCGGCATCCGCTTCGGCGGCGCTCAACTGCGCCTTGGCGGCATCAGCCGCGGCTTTGATCTGATCGTAGGCGGATGCGGAAATCGCACCGCTGCCGCGCAGATCGCGATAACGCGTTTCATCTTCGGCCGTCTGTTTGGCGCGTGCGCGTGCGGCCGCCACCGCTTCCTGCCGTGCCTGCGCGGCCAGCTTCAGGTCCACCGGATCGATGCGCATCAGCGGCTGGCCGCGCTTGACGCTTTGCCCGGCATCCACCAGCCGCTGCAGCACCTTGCCGGAAACCCGAAAGCCCAGGTCGCTCTGCACCCGGGCGGCAACGGTGCCGGTAAACGAACGCGTCGCGGGAACGGCGCTTTGAACGATGGCGGCGCGCACCAGTGGCGCCTCGGTGCGCGGATCGGCGGGCGCTTTGCCGCCGCAGGCGACCAGCGCGAACGGCAGTGCCAAAACGATGGCAATGGTAGCGAGACGAAGCCGGAACATAGAAAAGCCCATGGGCGATTGACCAGGGCTTCATTCTGCTATCTAGTGACCAAATTAGTCAATAGTCACTACGAATCTCACAGTTCAGGGCGACAGACTACGCAGCACCAGGCCGGACAGCTGCCCCGGCGCCTCGTCGGTGTAGTCGAAGCTGTGCTGCAGCAGCAGCGGATTGAAATATGGCCGCATCACCAGGTAGATCGCAGCGGCGGTTTCGTCCAGCGGCGTCTTGCGCTCGAAATCCCCGCTCTGGCGCCCTTCCTGCAGGATCTCCTTGAGCAGCGTCTGCACGCGCTCCTCATAGGCCACCACCGCCGACCAGCGCTCCGTGGCGGCGGAGGCGGCGATCTCGTACAGCTTGCGGTCGCGGAACAGCAAGCGCAGCGTGGCCTCGGTGAACCCCTTGAACATGCGCCGCAGCTTTTCCGAGGGCAGTTCGGCCTCCGCCACGGACGCCCTCACCTCGGTTTCGATCTCGTGCAGGCAGTTGGCGCAGATCGCCTCGCCAATGGCCTGCTTGGATTCGAAGAACTTGTAGATGTATGCCTTTGAAAAGCCGATCGCCTTGGCCAGGTCCGAAACGGCGGTTTTCTCGTAACCGTAGCGGCTGAAGTGCTCGGTGGCGGCGACAACGATCTGGTCCCGCACCTCGTGGTCGACCGGACCGCGGGCGGGCTGTGGAGTGGTGGCTGCTTTTTTCATGAGGGAGAGCTTACCCCTCACCTGGGAAGTGGACAACTAGTGACCATTTTGTAATATAGTCACTATTACTACTCCAGAGAGCGAACCCATGTCGCCCAAACCCATGCTTGCCATGCTCATGGCCGCCAGCCTCCTCGCGGGCTGCGCGGTCGGCCCCGATTACGTACGCCCCAAGCTAGCGATGCCCGACCATTTCCAGGGCAAGGCCGAGGTTGATCAACGGCATGCACCGGCCGGCACCGACCTTGCCACCTGGTGGACGGGTTTCGGCGATCCGCAACTCACCCGTTACGTGACACTGGCCCTGGAACAGAACCTGGATCTCGCGCAGGCCGCCGCCCGCGTCACCCAGGCCCGCGCCGGCCTTGGCGCCGCCACCGCTGCACTGCTGCCGTCCGGCAACGTCAGCGGCCAGGCGGCCAGGGTCTACCAATCGGTGGAAACGCCGCTGGGCCAGGTCTTGAACGCCACGCCCGGTTTCGACCGCTACGGCAACAGCTACGAGGTCGATTTCAATGCGAGCTGGGAGCTGGACGTGTTCGGCGGCCTGCGTCGCGGACGGGAAGCGGCGCTGGCCGACTACCAGGCTTCCGAAGCCGGCGCCGTGGCCACGCGCCTGGCAGTGGCGGCGCAAACCGCCGACATCTACATCACCATTCGTGGTTTGCAGGCGCGCCTGAAGGTGGCGCGCAAACAGGTGCAAACGCAGCAGGATCTGCTTTCTACCATCAAGCTGCTGTACGGCAAGGGCCTGGCGGCCGAACTGCAAGTGCGGCAGGCCGAAGGTGCGCTGGCGCAAGTGCAGGCCTCGGTGCCGGTGCTCGAAGCCGGTCTGGACACGGCGATGAATGCGCTGGATGTGATGCTCGGCGCGCAGCCTGGCACGCACCGGGCGGAGCTGATGCAAGACCACGACATTCCGGTCGCCCCGCAAATCGTCACCACCGAAACGCCAGGCGAACTGCTCCGTCGCCGCCCCGACCTGATCGTGGCCGAGCGCCGCCTGGCCGCATCGAACGCCCGTATCGGCGTCGCCATCGCCGAGTACTACCCCAAGCTTTCGCTGAGCGGATTGATCGGCAGCGCCACCTCCGTGGCCAGCGGCAACCTGTTCACTAGCGGCGCAAATCAAGCGGCCGGCGTGCTGGGCTTGCGCTGGCGCCTGTTCGACTTTGGCCGCATCAATGCGCAGATCCAGCAGGCCAAGGGACAGCAGGCGGAAATGCTGGCGGCGTATCGACTTGCTGCATTGCACGCCACCGAGGATGTGGAAAACGCCTTCTCGGCATTGATCAAGCGCGAAGAACAAGCCGCCGTGCTTAGCCAGGGCGTGGATTCGTTCGGACGTGCGCGCGCCGCTTCGTTTGCGGCTTATCAAAAAGGCGTGGTCAGCTTGATTGAAGTGCTGCAGGCGGATGAGAACCTGCTGCGCGCTTCCGACGAACGGGCGCAAGCGCAAACCGAATCGGCGCGTGCAGCGGTGGCGGCGTTCAAGGCGCTGGGCGGTGGTTGGCAGGCTGGCGAAATCCAATCGGTCGCCAGCAAGTAGAGCTGCTGCGTGCCACGCCAACGGCTGACTCGGGCAGAAAGTCGCGAACGTACCCGGCTGCGCTTGCTGGAAGCGGCAGCCGTGAGCATTGCCAGAAAAGGATTTGCCGCGACCAGCGTGGAGGATATCGCTGCGCAGGCCGGTTATACCCGCGGTGCCTTCTACTCGAACTTCAGCAGCAAGAACGAGCTCTTTGTCGAACTGCTTCGCGCAGATCACACTAGCACGCAAGAAAACTTGCAGAAGCTGTTGGATGCCACGTCCAGCGAAGATCCGCAAACGCAGCTCGCCTTGTTGTTCGCGCAGTGCTATCGCGACGACGACCATTACATCATCTGGACCGAGGCACGCCTGCTCGCCATGCGTGATACGGAATTCCGGCAGCGTGTGAAGGCTCTTCACATGGAAAGGCCCAGCATGATCGCGCATTTCGTCGAGCGGTTTTGCGAGTGTGTCAACGTGCGGCTGACGGACTCCTGCGGCCAGTGTGCGCTTGCGCTCATGACGTTGATGGATAGCGTCGGTTACTTCAACTTGATGCCTTACAAGTTGCCGAGCGCTTTGGTTGAAGGTCGCTGAATAAGTGAAGAGCGCGACAGGGATTGTTCGGCCCATCCATGGGGCCCACCCCTCCGCGCTGCGCGCTCCGGGGCCAGCCTTCGGCTGTCCAAATTCGTTCCAGACGAATTGTGCTCGGCCCGTCCATGGGCCTCGCCCCTCCGCGCTGCGCGCTCCGGGGCCAACCTTCGGTTGTCCAAATTTGTTCCAGACAAATTTGTGTCGAACCGGAAGGGTTCTCGTCGGGCCTCTCTCCGCCACCCATAAAAAAACGCCCATGCGGGCGTTTTTTTATGGGTGGCGGAGAGAGAGGGATTCGAACCCTCGATAAGGCTTTTGACCCTATACTCCCTTAGCAGGGGAGCCCCTTCGGCCTCTCGGGCATCTCTCCATGTTTTGTTCCCCGCGACGTCACAGGGAGGCCACGGGAGCCGGCAAGGATACCGGCCGATGCCCGTGAGGTAAAGAGGGAATCAACGTCCGCCCGACTCGCCGGTCGCGCCGCCGCCGTTTTCGCTCTCGCCCTTGATGCGTTGGTAGATCTCTTCGCGATGCACGGCCACGTTCTTCGGCGCATTGATGCCGATGCGAACCTGGTTGCCTTTAACGCCGAGAACGGTAACGGTCACCTCGTCGCCGATCATCAGGGTTTCGCCGACCCTGCGGGTCAGAATCAACATAGCTGTTACTCCATTTAATGCTTGTGGTTACAGGCCGTCTGCATGTTCTTGCCTCACCCCTGAGCACAGTCACAACGCAGATCTGACGTTAACGTCCGTCAAAGGCCTTACCGCCTTCCCCGGCTCCAAACACCAAATGCCTTATAGGTATCTGGTGCCACCTACAGCGCCACCGCAACCAGCGACACTGATATCTGATCGATACTAGCCGAGCCCCGGCGTTAGGTGCAATCTACACACAATCTTGACGCGTGGTCCATACGCGGCGCATCAACTTTTCAGCTGTGTACCGATCCACGCCACTGTACCTGCCAGAACGTCAGGCAATTGTGGTTTGTCCACGCCGCCGCCTTGCGCCATGTCCGGGCGGCCGCCGCCTTTTCCATCGATCTGACCGGCCACGTGCGCCACGATATCGCCGGCCTTGATGCGGCCTGCCGCTTTGCCGTTGACGCCGGCCACCAGCGAAACGCGCCCGTCGGTGGCGCCCGCCAGCACCACCACGCAATCGGTGAGCTGTTGTTTGAGCTGGTCGACGCCGTCACGCAATGCCTTGGCGTCCAGACCTTCCAGGCGCGCCGCGACCACTTTGATACCAGCGATCTCCTGCGCGGTCTGGGCAAGGTCGCCGGTCATCGAGCCGGCCGCCTTGGCGCGTAGCGATTCCAGTTCGCGTTCCAGCTTTTTCTGGCGATCGAGCAGTTGCTTGAGCTTTTCCGCCACCTCGTCGCCGCTGGTGGAAAGCAGTTGCGACAGCTCGCCCAGACGGCGCTCTTCCTCGGCCACGTAGGCCAGCGCGCCAGCACCGGTCACCGCTTCGATACGGCGCACGCCGGAGGCCACGCCGGCCTCGCTGACGATCTTGAACAGGCCGATGTCGCCGGTACGGCTCACGTGTGTGCCGCCGCATAGTTCGGTGGAAAATTCGCCCATTTTCAGCACGCGCACTTCGTCGCCGTATTTCTCGCCGAACAAGGCCATGGCGCCGAATTCGATGGCATCGTCGTAGGCCATGTGGCGCACTTCGGCCTCTACGTTGCGGCGCACTTCGGCATTCACCAGCGCTTCGATCTTCGCCAGTTCCTCGCGGCTGACCGGCTTGAAATGCGAAAAGTCGAAACGCAGGCGATCGGGCGCGACCAGCGAGCCTTTCTGCGTGACGTGGGTGCCCAGCATCTTGCGCAACGCGGCGTGCAGCAGATGCGTGGCCGAATGATTGAGCACGGTGGCTTGCCGGCGCGAGGCGTCGACGGTGGCATCGATTACATCGCCGGTACGCAACGGTTGCGGGCCATGCCAGCGGCCCGCGTGGCCAAAGAACACGCCGCCCATCTTGATGGTGTCGCCGACGTCGAAACGGCCCGCGCCGTTCGACAGCGCGCCGGTGTCGCCTACCTGGCCGCCGGATTCGGCGTAGAACGGCGTTTGATCGAGAATGACCAGGCCTTCCTCGCCTTCCGCGAGCTGGCCGACCTGCTTGCCCGCCTGCACGATGCCGACCACTTTGCTGGCGCGGCTGGCGAGGGCTTCGTAACCCAGGAAAACCGTGGGCGCGAGCTGGCTGGCCAATTCCGCCGGCATCTGACCCTTCGCTTCGAAGCGGCTGGCGGCGCGGGCGCGCTCGCGTTGTTGTTCCATCGATTGCTCGAAGCCGGCCATGTCCACACTGAGACCGCGCTCGCGGGCGATGTCGGCGGTGAGATCGACCGGAAAGCCAAACGTGTCGTACAGGCGAAACGCGTCTTCACCGGCGATCGTCGTGCCGGATTTGGCAGCGATTTCGTCGAACACGCGCATGCCGTGCTCCAGCGTTTCGCCGAAGCGTTGTTCTTCAGTACGCAGCGCCTCTTCCACGAACGACTGCTTGGCGGGGAGCTCCGGATACGCCGCGCCCATTTCCTCGACCAGCGGCTGCACCATCTTCCAGAAGAAATCGCCGCGCACGCCGAGCATCCAGCCGTGGCGTAGCGCGCGACGGATGATCCGGCGCAGCACGTAGCCGCGGCCCTCGTTGGAAGGCAGCACGCCGTCCACGATCAGGAAGGAGCAGGCGCGGACGTGATCGGCGATCACGCGCAAGGATTTGTTGCCCAGATCCGGCGTCTTGGTGAGCTCGGCCGCCACCGTGATCAGGTGCTCGAATAGATCGATCTCATAGTTCGAATGCACGTGCTGCAGCACGGCGGCGAGGCGTTCCAGGCCCATGCCGGTATCCACGCACGGCGCCGGCAGCGGCGACAGCGTGCCATCCGGCGCGCGGTCGAACTGCATGAACACCAGGTTCCAGATTTCGATGTAGCGGTCGCCATCTTCGTCGGGCGAGCCGGGCGGGCCACCGGCGACCTCTGGGCCGTGGTCATAGAAGATTTCCGAGCACGGACCGCAGGGGCCGGTGTCGGCCATCTGCCAGAAGTTGTCGGAGGCGAACGGTGCGCCCTTGTTGTCGCCGATGCGCACGATACGTTCGGCCGGCACGCCGATTTCCTTGTGCCAGATGTCGTAGGCCTCGTCATCGGTGTGATAGACGGTGACCCACAGCTTGTCCGCCGGCAGCTTGAGCACGCCGGTCAGCAGTTCCCACGCGTAACGGATCGCGTCGCGCTTGAAATAGTCGCCGAAAGACCAGTTGCCCAGCATCTCGAAGAAGGTGTGGTGGCGCGCGGTGTAGCCCACCGAATCCAGGTCGTTGTGCTTGCCGCCGGCGCGCAGGCAGCGCTGCACGTCGGCCACGCGCGCATGCGGCAGTTTCTCGCTGCCCAGGAACACGTTCTTGAACTGCACCATGCCCGAGTTGGTGAACAGCAAGGTGGGGTCGTTGGCCGGCACCAGCGAGCTGGACGGCACGATGGTGTGATCCTTGGTGCGGAAGTAATCGAGAAAAGCGGAACGGATGTCAGCGGTTTTCATTGAGTTCGGGCTTAAGACGAAAAAGGGACGCGAAACGACGACGTCCACCGGCCCCGGAGTTCAGGGGTTTTCGTCGGCGGCATCGTCCACTTCGGCGTGGGTAACATCCCGTACTGTGGCGGCGGGAAAGCCGCGGCGCAAGAGGAATTGCGCACGCCGCGCGCGTTCGGCGGGGTCTGCCGGGCCTCCGGCGCCATAGCGGCGGCGTAACTGGGCGGCGGCGGATTCGGTCCAGTCGATATCGGCGGCATCGAGCAGGCTGCGGATACGCGCATCCGAAAGGCCGTGGCTTTTCAGTTCCGCGCGCAGGCGCATGGGGCCGTAGCCTTGGCCGGAGCGATTGCGGATCAAGGCCTCGGCAAAGCGGTCGTCGTCCTGGTAGTGCTGCGTGCCGAGGCGTTCGAGCGCTTCGCTGGCTTCGTCGCGGGCGTAGCCGCTGCGATCGAGTTTCTGGCGCAGCTCCTTGCGCGAGTGTTCGCGGCGAGCGAGCAGGCCCAACGCCTTGTTGTAGGCGCTGGGCTTGGGCTTGGATTGCGGATCGTCGGCGCGTTTCTTCATGTTCGTGCAGGCTCCCTGGTTGATGAGGACGGAGAGCCGATGACGTCAGAACACCTTGTAGACCTGCCCCGTCTGCGCACCTTCCACGCTGCGGCTGAAAGCCAGCGCCGCACGCGCCGCGCTGACTGGTTCGAAACCGCGAAAGAACGGAGCGTACGCCGGCATCGCTTCGGTCAGCACGTTGGGGCTCACCACGTTGATGCGCAGCCCGCGCGGCAGTTCGATGGCCGCCGCGCGCACGAAGGCTTCCACCGCGCCGTTGACCAGACTGGCGGAACTGCCGGCAATGATCGGCTGCTCGGAAAGAATGCCGGTGGTAAGCGTGATCGAACCGCCGTCGCGCAGGTGATCGCGCGCAGCCAGGGCAAGGTTCACCTGACCGAGCAGCTTGTCGGCGATGCCCAGCGTGTGCAGCGACTCGCCATAGGGCGCCGGCTTGAAATCAGCCAGCGGCGCGAATGTCACCGTGCCGGCCGCGCTGATCACGGCATCCAGTTCGCCGGCCTGTCGCAAGGCGTTCTGAATACTTTGGACATCGGTGAGATCGAGGCGGATGCTGCCGGAATGGCGTCCAGCAGCGATCACGTCATGGCGTGGCGCGAGTTCCGCTTCCACCGCGCGCCCCAGCGTGCCCGAGGCGCCCACCAGCAGGATGCGCAGGCGGCGCTCGCCCGGCATCAGACTTCTTCCATGGCTTCTTCGGAAGCGGCCAGCGTGCTGCTACCGCCCACCAGCAGGCGGGCGCGTAGCTCGTGGTCGATTTCATCGGCGATCTTCGGATTGTCGCGCAGGAACTGGCGCACGTTCTCCTTGCCCTGGCCGATGCGGTCGCCCTTGTAGCTGTACCAGGCGCCGGATTTGTCGATGAGGTTCTGCGCCACGCCCAGCTCGATGATCTCGCCTTCGCGCGAGGTGCCTTCGCCGTAGAGGATCTCGAACTCAGCCTGACGGAACGGTGGCGCCACTTTGTTCTTCACCACCTTCACGCGCGTTTCCGAGCCGATCACTTCCTCACCTTTCTTGACCGCGCCGATGCGGCGGATGTCCAGGCGCACCGAGGCGTAGAACTTCAGCGCGTTACCACCGGTGGTGGTTTCGGGGCTGCCGAACATCACGCCGATCTTCATGCGAATCTGGTTGATGAAGATCACCAGGCAGTTGGATTTCTTGATGTTGGCGGTGAGCTTGCGCAGCGCCTGGCTCATCAGGCGGGCGTGCAGGCCCACGTGGGAATCGCCCATTTCGCCTTCGATTTCGGCTTTGGGCGTGAGCGCGGCGACCGAGTCGACCACCACGATGTCCACCGCGCCGGAACGCACCAGCATGTCGGCGATTTCCAGCGCCTGTTCGCCGGTGTCGGGCTGCGAGACGAGCAGGTCTTCCACGTTCACGCCGAGCTTCTGCGCGTAGGTGGGGTCGAGCGCATGCTCGGCGTCGACGAAGGCCGCGGTGCCGCCGTTCTTCTGACAGTTGGCGATCACCTGCAGGGTGAGCGTGGTCTTGCCGGAAGATTCCGGACCGTAGATCTCGATGACGCGGCCGCGCGGCAGGCCGCCGACGCCCAGCGCGATGTCCAGGCCCAGCGAACCGGTGGAAATGGTTTCGATGCTGTCGTCGGTGCGGTCGCCCAGGCGCATCACCGCGCCCTTGCCGAATTGCTTCTCGATCTGGCCGAGGGCCGAAGCGAGCGCTTTGCGCTTGTTGTCATCCATCGTCTTGGTTCCGGTCGTGTTCGTGGTCATGGCGGTCATGATGCCCGGACTGAGTCTCACGGGCTGGGATGCGGGATAAGGAGTATCCCACATCGGTCAAGCCGGAAAGTTGGTCAATTTCTGTTCAATCCGTCAGCGTCTCCAGCACGCCTTCGAGCGCCGCCGCCACTGTCCGCCGCCGCACCGCTTCACGGTCGCCGGGGAAATGGAACAGCCTGGCGCGAGCAGCGATGCTGCGCCGCTGCCAGGCGATCCATACCGTGCCGACTGGCTTCTGCGGCGTGCCGCCGGTGGGACCGGCGATGCCGGTGACCGCCACCGCCACGCCCGCATTCAGGCGATCCAGCGCGCCGGATACCATTTCCAGCGCCGTCTCCTCGCTGACCGCGCCGGTGCGTTCCAGCGTCTCCCTGCGCACGCCTAACAGCGACATTTTGGCCTGGTTGCTGTAGCTGACTACGCCCGCTTCGAACCAGGCCGAGCTGCCCGACAGGTCGGTAAGTGTTTTGGCGATCCAACCGCCGGTACAGGATTCGGCGCTAGCGAGCATCAGCGCGCGGCGCTGCATTACATCGGCTACGCGTGCGGCCAGTGCTTCCAGTTGGGCATCGCTCGAGACAGCTGAAGACTGCATGATGTCGTCATTCCTCAATGCTTTGGCTTGGCTTTTTTCTTCCCGACGCGGGCACTTGCCTGCACCAGCCGTTTTTCGTCCGACTTGAGCCGGCGCTCCACTTTTTTCACGTCCTCATCGGCGGGTAGCGCTTCCGGCAGGATGTTGCGGTGGGTGAGGATCTTTCGCACGTCACGATTGTTCTTGACGTGTTCGCGTGCGATGCCAGGCTCATCGCGCAGGTCTTGCTGCTTCACCTGCAGGTTGGTGACTTCGTTGGCAAAATCCTTGGCCTTGATCGTGATGGTGGGCAAGAAATCCGCCAGCGGCCGGTTTCCGGGTACCGCCAGTTTCTTTTTCATGTCCTGCGTGCTTAGTCCACCGAACAACGCCTCATCGCCCTTGCTCAAAATGCGAGCGAATCCCTGGCTGTCGATGCCGCGCTCGCTGTTCGATCAGCTCCTGCTTTCGGGTTTGCACCGCGAAATAAGTCATGGCAAAGGCGATTTCCGCCTTGCGTGGATCGCCGTTTTGAGCAATCAGATAACAGGCATAGCGGGTCAACGCCACGTCATCGATCTGGCGCGCCGAACCAGACCCGATGTCGACCATTTTGCTGACGTCAGCAAAATGGTCCTTGACCCGTCCTCCCGCCTTCTCGCAGGCGGCTTTGGCTTCCTCGATCACTCGCTCGAAATTTCGCCACTGCGTGTATCCCAGCAGTTGCTGTAGTTCCCGCGCCAGCCAGTATTCGACCCTGCCCCGATGGTGGACAGCGTCCTCGAAGCTTTTGTGCAAGCGGGTAATCAGTTCCTTTTTCATGCTTGATCTCCTTACTGACGATGCCGGGGGCCATAGCGCAGTCCTCGGCTGGGCGGACGCGCGGACGCCATCCAGTAGGAACGGATAGCAAGTCCATGCGAAACTCCGCGACTTGCAAAAGCCGTTGTACCCGCTTCACACCCCATACGCCAAGACTCGACCGCATGAATCAGGACGAACTTTCACTGCACACCCCCTTGATGCGCCAATACCTTGCGGCCAAGGCCGCGCATCCGGACGTGCTGCTGTTCTTCCGCATGGGCGATTTCTACGAGCTGTTCTACGACGATGCCCGCAAGGCCGCACGCTTGCTGGACATCACGCTCACGCAGCGCGGGCAATCGGCAGGACAGCCGATTCCGATGGCCGGCGTGCCGTATCACGCGGTGGAAAACTATCTGGCCAAGCTGGTGCGGCTGGGCGAGTCGGTCGCGATCTGCGAGCAGATCGGCGATCCGGCCCTGGCGAAGGGGCCGGTGGAACGCAAAGTGGTGCGCATCGTCACGCCGGGTACGGTGACGGATGCGGCATTGCTGGAAGAACGCCGTGACAACCTGCTGCTGGCCATCGCCGCCGGTGCGCATGGCGCATACGGCCTGGCATGGGTGGATCTTTCCAGCGGACGTTTTTTGCTCAGCGAAGTACCGAGTGCCGAAGCGCTCGCCGCGGAACTGGCGCGCCTGCAGCCGGCCGAAACGCTGGTGGGCGAAGACGTCGCATGGCCAAAGCTGGTCAGCGCCCTGCCCGGTCTGCGCAAGCGGCCACCGTGGCATTTCGACAGCGACGCGGCGCGGCGTGAATTGAACCGTTTTTTCGGTACGCGCGATCTTTCCGGTTTCGGCGTCGACAATCTACCGCTTGCGATCGCCGCCGCCGGCTGCTTGCTCGGCTATGTGGAGGAAACGCAGAAAAGTGCGTTGCCGCATCTTTCCGGCATGGCGGTGGAAAGCGCCAGCGAAACGATCGCACTGGATGCCGCCACGCGCCGTAACCTGGAACTGGATACACATCCAAGCGGAAGGGTCGAGCACACGCTGCTTGGCGTGCTGGATGAGACCGTGACGCCCATGGGCGCGCGTCTGATGCGGCGCTGGCTCAACCGCCCGCTGCGTTCGCGCGACACGTTGCGTCGTCGTCACCAGGCGATCGGTGCACTGATCGAAACCCGGCGTTACGAAGCCTTGCGCGAACAGTTGCGCGGTATCGGCGATCTGGAACGCATCCTCGCACGCGTCGCGTTGCGCTCGGCTCGTCCGCGGGATCTATCAACGCTGCGCGATGGTCTGGCGGCCGCGCCGGCCTTGCGCGAATCGATCGCCTCGCTGGACAGTCCGCTGCTGCACGACCTGGTCAACGGCATCGGCGATCACGCCGGCACCGCGGATCTTCTGAAGCGTCACATCGTCGAACAGCCACCGGTGCTGTTGCGCGACGGCGGTATCATCGCCGACGGCTACGATGCCGAACTGGACGAACTGCGTCGCCTCGCCACGCACGCCGATCAATACCTGGTGGAACTGGAAGAACGCGAAAAAACCGCCAGCGGCATTCCCACACTGAAAGTCGGCTACAACCGCGTCCACGGCTATTACATCGAAATCAGCAAGGCGCAGTCGGACAAGGCGCCCACGCACTACACGCGCCGGCAGACCACCAAGAATGCCGAGCGCTACATCACCGAAGAACTGAAAACCTTCGAGGACAAGGTGCTTTCCGCCAAGGAGCGTTCGCTGATGCGCGAACGTGCCTTGTACGAATCCCTGCTCGACACGCTCACCGAGCAACTCGAACCGCTCAAGCACGCCGCCGCCTCCATGGCCGAGCTCGACGTGCTTTGCACCCTCGCCGAACGCGCCGAAGCCCTGGATTGGAGCGCGCCGGAACTTTCGGACGAACCCGGCTTGCTGATCGAACGCGGCCGCCATCCCGTCGTGGAAAAAGTGCGCGAGGAACCGTTCGAGCCGAACGATCTGGTGCTGGACGATCACCGCCGCATGCTGGTGATCACCGGCCCGAACATGGGCGGTAAATCCACCTACATGCGCCAAAACGCCTTGATCGTGCTGCTGGCGCATATCGGCAGTTACGTGCCGGCGGCGCGCGCAGTGATCGGCCCGATCGATCGCATCTTCACGCGCATCGGCGCAGGCGACGATCTTTCGCGCGGCCAGTCCACCTTCATGGTGGAAATGAGCGAAACGGCGAACATCCTGCACAACGCCACGCCGCAAAGCCTGGTGCTGATGGATGAAGTGGGACGCGGCACCAGCACCTACGACGGCTTGGCGCTCGCACGCGCGGCCGCCGTGCATCTGGCGGCGAACAGCAAAGCCTATACTTTGTTCGCCACGCATTATTTCGAACTGACGGAACTTGCCAGCGAATATCCCAGCATTGCGAACGTGCATCTGGATGCCGTCGAATACGGCGATCAACTGGTCTTCATGCATGCGGTAAAGGAAGGCCCGGCCAATCGCAGCTTCGGTTTGCAAGTGGCCGCGCTGGCCGGTTTGCCCAAATCGGTCATCGCCGATGCGCGCAAGACCCTGGCGCAGTTGGAGAACGGCATGCATGGTCATGCAGCCAAGCCATCGCTGCAACAGCAACCATCACCACAATTGGGATTGTTCGCGCCGCCCGAACCTTCCGCCGCCGAACGCGAACTCAAGAACGTCGATCCGGATGCACTCACGCCACGCGAAGCGCTGGATGTGTTGTATCGACTGAAAGCGTTGGTTTAGTCGTATGAGGCACTGCGCGATGCCACCGTAGGTTGGGTTAGCGCAGCGTAACCCAACACATTCGGTACGGCATCGTTGGGTTACGCTGCGCTAACCCAACCTACGGGCTGCGCCGCGCCAAGATGGGCGCGACGCAGCCACATATACTCAAGCCGCCGCCGATAACGGCGCAGGAAACGGCTCGCGCCATGCCGGCAAGGCCATCAATCGTTCGTGCCAACGCATGACATTGGCAAAATCCTGGATCGGCAATTTCGCCTCGTTCATCCACGGCAACAACACACCCACGCCAAAGTCCGCGATGCTCAGCTTGTCGCCCACCAGATATTCGCGCTGCGCAAGATGCGCATCGAGTACCGCCGCGAAGCGCTTGTAGAAGCCGTTCGCTTCCTCCACCGCGGCCGGGTTGACATCACCCAGGCCCAGAAACGGCCTGATGTGATGTTCGAAATACAAGGTGCCGCCATGGCGCGAGAAGTGGCTGATGTCCCAGGACAACCAGCGCAACACTTCGACCTGGCGCGCCGTGTCGCTGGGCCACAGATCGGAGCCCGCCTTTACCGCCAGGTGCGCCATGATCGCGGTGCTCTCCCACAGATGCATGTCGCCATCCACCAGCAGCGGCACTTTGCCGTTCGGATTCAAGGCCAGGAACTCCGGCGTGCGCTGCTCGCCCCGGCTCAAATCCACCCGGATGTATTCCACCGGCGAGCCGAGATATTTCGCCACCGCGCAAGCCTTGCGCGGGTTCATCGTCTGCGCGTAGTACAGCTTCATGGTCATGACACTGTCTCCATCGTGGGGGATAAGTGCCGGGCAGTGTGTCAGCATCCTATATATGTTCAAGAACATATTTTGCTTCCGGTGTAGGCTTTTCGGCGCTGCAACTGACCCCACGCCCGCGCCATGCCCTTTACCGCCGAACATAAGCAGAGAACTCGCCAGCGCATCGTCGAATGTGCACGCGAGCTGTTCAATCGCCGTGGCTTCGAAGACGTCTCCATCGATGAAATCATGCGACGCGCAGGCCTGACTCGCGGCGGTTTCTACAATCACTTCAAGACCAAGGAAGAACTGTTCGCCGAAGCCGTTTCGGCGTACCTGCACTTCGATCCGGCGCAACGCTGGAAAAACGTGCGGATCGATCGCACCGCCTGCGGCACGGCGCTGGGGCGCCAGGTGGTGGAAGCCTATCTCTCCAGCGCGCATCTGGACGACGTCGAAGGCCAGTGCCCACTGATCGCCCTGCCTTCCGACACGGCGCGTGCCGGCCCACGCGCGCGGCAGGCGTATTGCAACCTGCTGCAGCACCTGGCGGGCATGCTCGCCAGCAGCCTGGACGATGGCAGCAATGACGGCAACGCACGCGAACGCAGCCTGGCTATTACTGCGCTGTGCGTAGGCGGCATGGTGCTGGCGCGAACCATCGATGACGCTGCATTTGCCGATGAGGTCCGTCGCGCGGCGCGCGCGGTGGCGATGGAGCTGATCGATCCATCAACCGACTGACATCCTTAGTTGTGCACGATCGCGGGAAGGCATGAGCGAGCACCGACCTCCCGGTCATAGGCTGCGCCTATGAAATGAATCGGAACAATTCAATTCACGTAAGCGATGCGTCCACGTAGATTCACCGGAAGCCAGCCGTCGCCAGCCACCTTCCGACCGATAAGGAATTCCGCCATGAATCAAGATCCCAAGTTGTCCGCTTCGGACCTGCCCGCCGCCGAGATGCCGATCGCATCGAAATGTCCGTTCAAACACGGCGCCAGCGGTACGGCCAATCGGGACTGGTGGCCGAACCAGTTGAACCTGAAAATCCTGCACCAGCATTCCTCCTTGTCCGACCCCATGGACAAGGATTTCGACTATGCCAAGGCCTTCAAGAGCCTCGATCTGGATGCGTTGAAAAAAGACCTGCACGCCTTGATGACCGACTCGCAGGACTGGTGGCCGGCCGACTTCGGCCACTACGGCCCCCTGTTCGTGCGCATGGCATGGCACAGCGCCGGCACCTATCGCACCGGCGACGGCCGCGGAGGTGCGGGCGCGGGCCAGCAGCGCTTTGCCCCGCTCAACAGTTGGCCGGATAACGGCAATCTCGACAAGGCCCGCCGCCTGCTGTGGCCGATCAAGCAGAAGTACGGCAACCGCATTTCCTGGGCCGATCTGATGATTCTCGCCGGCAACGTCGCACTGGAATCGATGGGCTTCAAGACCTTCGGCTTCGGCGGCGGCCGCGCGGACGTGTGGGAGCCGGAAGAAGACGTCAACTGGGGTGCGGAAACCAAATGGCTGGACGACCAGCGCTATTCGGGCGAACGCGAACTGGAAAACCCGCTCGCCGCCGTGCAGATGGGTTTGATCTACGTCAATCCGGAAGGCCCCAACGGCAATCCCGATCCGCTCGCCGCGGCCAAGGATATCCGCGAGACCTTCGCGCGCATGGCCATGGACGATGAGGAAACCGTCGCGCTGATTGCCGGCGGCCATACCTTCGGTAAAACCCATGGCGCCGGCCCCGCGACGCATGTCGGCGCCGAACCAGAAGCCGCCGGCATCGAGGAACAAGGCCTGGGCTGGAAGAGCAGCTATGGCAGCGGTAAGGGCGGCGACGCCATCACCAGCGGCCTGGAAGTGATCTGGACCAGCACGCCCACCAAGTGGAGCAACAACTTCTTCTGGAACC
>CBJMMB010000082.1:0-17913 GCA_966430775.1 uncultured Dyella sp.
GCCCGCTGATTTCGCTCAACATATCAGCCGAAAAACGAGGGGATATTTCAGGGTTCGCACCCCAACCTACGTCAGTCGAAATCTTCGGCAAGTGCCTTGCGCAAGGTTTCAGATAACGTAACTTCCTCGCACATCAACGAATGCGTCGAAGCCAGCTTCACCGCCGCACCGCTTTTCCAAGCCTCGATCATCCCCTCACTCAACTCGAAACGCAGAAAATGCACCGCAGCGGTTTTTTCCTCCGTGCTGCGATCCATGTCTTCATCCGCAATCGCCGTCACCGACGGATGCCCGCTTACCGTCAGCGTAATGCCATGCTCGAGTCCGGTCAGCCGCGCCAATTCGCGCTTGCGCTGTTCCGCATCGGGATATTCGATAAACAGCGTCGCCTTCAGATTCTTTCCATCGGGAATAAGCGGGTTGTAGGCATCCAGTTCCTCCTCGATGCCGTTCGCTTCGAAGATGCGCTCGATGCGCAACATTTCCTGGATCTGATACTGGATGGTGAGGCGATCCTCGAAGACCAGCGTAAGATGCGCGCCCACGTGCACGCGGCGCTGCTTCTTGTGCGCCATCACGCGCGTACGGAAATCGGCGCGTTGCGCCGCATAAGCTTCGAGCGAAAGCAGATCGTGGCGCTGCAAGGTGTGCATGGTCAGATTCCGTAGGCCTTGCGCAGCAGGCTCAAAGGATGCTCCGCTGCGGGTTTGTCATCCAGGCCGTGCGCGATATGGCCGCCGGCCATCGGGCAGTCGCTGGTGAAATGCGTGGCGTCGGCTTGCACTACGCGGTTTTCCACCGGCTTGGCGAGCTTGCGCGACAGCGCGTAAGTCTTGTGTTTGACGCCGTAAGTGCCGTCGTGGCCGGAGCAGCGTTCGATCACGGTGACTTCCGTATCCGGCACGAGTTGCAGGATATCGCCGGTTTTCGGGCCGATCTTCTGCACGCGCTGGTGGCACGGCACCTGCCAGGCGATCTTGCCCAGCGATTGCTTGAAGTCGGTGGCGAGCAGGCCGGCCTTGTGGCGTTCGGCCAGGTATTCGAACGGATCGAAGAAGCGATCGCGCACCAGTGCGACGTCTTCGTCATCTGGAAACATCAGCGGCAGTTCCTGCTTGAACATCAGCACGCAGGACGGAATGGCCGCAGTGAAATCCCAGCCTTCGCGCGCCATGTTTGCGAGCACCGGCATATTGCGTTCCTTGTACTTGCGCACGGTGTCGAGATCGCCCAGCTCGAATTTCGGCATGCCGCAGCAGCTTTCCTGCTCCACCAGGCGCACGGGAATGGCGTTGTGCGTGAGCACGGCGGCCAGGTCTTCCACCACGCCCGGTTCGGAGTGGTCGCAATAGCAGGTGGCGAAAATCGCGACTTTGCCGCGCGTGCGTCCCGCCGGTTTGGCTTCGCCTTCGCCATCCAGCTTGCGCAGACGCTTGCGCGCGGTGGGTGTGTGATAGGTCGGTACGCGCGCCTTGGCATCCACGCCCATGGTTTTTTCCAGCAGCTTGCGCGCGGTGGGATTCCTGTTCGCGGCATTGATGGTCTGCACCACCACCGGAATGGAGGCGAGCTTGCCGACCGCGCGGGTGTTGGAAAGCACGCGCGCGGAAAGCGGTGCGCCATGTTCGCGAAACGCCACTGCCTTGGCGCGCAGCATCACGTGCGGAAAATCCACGTTCCACGGATGCGGCGGCACGTAGGGGCATTTGGTGAGGTAGCACAGGTCGCACAGGTAGCATTGCTCCACCACCTTGGCGTAATCGCTTTTCGCCACGCCGTCGATTTCCATCGATGCGGAGTTGTCGATCAGGTCGAACAGCGTGGGAAACGCGTGGCAGAGGCTGACGCAGCGGCGGCAGCCATGGCAGATGTTGAAGACGCGCTCCATTTCCTGATCGAGCGCCTGCTGATCCCAGAACTCGGGCTTCAACCAGTCCAGCGGATGGCGGGTCGGCGCTTCGAGGCTGCCTTCGCGAACGGTGCCGGTGGGTTCTGCCATGGACGTCTCCGTGGTGCGACGTGCTTCATGTAGGTTGGGTTGAGGCGCAGCCGAAAACCCAACGCGAGATGCATACATGACGACGTTGGGTTTTCGGCTGCGCTTCAACCCAACCTACCGGGCATGGCGCAGGCTTTGCGCCTTTACGCCAATTCGTTCAATGCCTTTTGAAAGCGATTCGCATGCGAACGCTCCGCTTTGGCCAGCGTTTCGAACCAGTCGGCGACTTCCTCGAAACCTTCGTCGCGCGCGGTCTTGGCCATGCCCGGATACATGTCGGTGTATTCGTGGGTTTCGCCGGCGATGGCGCTTTCCAGGTTCAGCTTGGTGGGACCGAAGGGCCTGCCGGTGGCGGGATCGCCGCACTGTTCGAGGTATTCCAAGTGGCCGTGCGCGTGGCCGGTTTCGCCTTCGGCGGTGGAACGAAATACCGCGGATACGTCGTTGTAGCCTTCCACATCGGCTTTCGATGCGAAGTACAGATAGCGGCGGTTGGCTTGCGATTCGCCGGCGAACGCGTCTTTCAGATTCTGCTCCGTCTTGGAGCCTTTGAGCTTGCTCATAACATCACCTCGTGGCGTTGGGCTTGAGAGGGCAATGCAAGAGGAGACCTGACGGTCGACTTTTCGAGCGTAGCGTTCGCTAGGACGATTATGAAATTGATTATTTTTATGAAGACGATTGGCAACGGCTATAAAGTTGCCATGGTTGGCATTCCCTCGCCCCGGCAACGCCAGGGCGAGGGAATGGATGTAAACGCTTAACGCAGAAGCACCGCAGGATCCTGCTTCGCCTTCAACGCTGCGCACAGCAAGGTCTGCTCGCGCGTTTGCGCCAGGCCGCGATCCGCACCGGTGATGTCCTTCAGGCGCGGCTTGAAGTACGCCTGCAGGCGGTCGGCTTCGGCGGTGGAGCAACTGCCGCCGCCCACCAGCTTCGGCAGCACGCCGCTGGCGAAGCTGCCGGTGCGTCCCAGCACCTGGTCATAGTGGCCGGTGAACCACTGCCACAGCGCTTCGCGTGCGGCAGGCGTATCGCGACCGCCGCGCAGGATCGCCGCCATCTCGCCGACCTTCACCTGCTTGCTGAGTGCGAAATCGCGTGTCTGGTTGGCCAGCTCCGGCGTATCGGCCGCGGCGAGGCCGGCCAGCATCGCATTGCGCTGGGCCGGATCGGTGGTTTGCGGCAGTTCGGCGATCAACGCATCGAGCGCGGGCTTGCCGTGTTCCTGCACGGATACGGCCAGTGCGTCGCCGAGCAGATCGGCGTCAGCTGCGGCCAGATCCAGATGGCCGTCGGTTTTCTTCGTTAGCGCGGCATCGCCTTGCTTGAGCAATTCCGCGCGTACTTCCGGCAGCTTGAAATCCAGCGCCAGTGCATGCGCCAGCGCCGCGCGCAGCAGCGAATCGCCGTCGGGCTCGCCGGGCTTGCGGTGATAGCCCAGTCGCGTCATGCGCGGCAGGTAGGCTTCTTTCACCCACTTCACGATGACGGCACGCTGCGCATCGGTGGCGGCTTCGTGCCGGTAGATCCAGCTGACCGTGCCGAGCGGAGCGACCACCACTTCACGCGTGCTCGCGCCGGCCAGCGGCTTGAGCGCGGCGAGTGCGTCGGCGGCATTCAGATCACCGTGGCGGAAGCCGGCATCGATACCGTCGGCGTAGGCAAGCTGTTCCGTATCGGCCAGTGCGGCGACGTGCGCGGTAAGCGCATGCCATTCCGGCTTGGCCAGGCTGAAGCGGTAATAGCCGCGTGCGTTGGCGTTGGGCATGATCCAGGTGGGCGTGCTGGCGCCTTCCAACGTCATGGTGCCGGAAGCTTTATCGAGCATTTCGCAGCTCACCTTGCTGCCTTCGGCGGTGCCGTAGCGAACGCACACCGGAATGCCCCACACGTGCGCCGCATCGCCGCTGCTGCCGACCGGCAGGTAACGGTTCTGGCTCAGGTGCAGCGCGGTTTTTCCGTTCTTCTGCTCCAGCCTGGTCTGCACGTACGGTACGCCGGCCTGGTTGAGGAAGCTGTCGAAGGCATGCTTGAACGCTTCGCCCTGATTCGCCGCGGTGGCGATGGCGTCGATCAGATCGTCCGCGGTGGCGTTGCCGAACTTGTGCTGCTGGATGTACGCGCGCATGCCTTGCTGGAACGTGTCTTCGCCGACATAGCCTTCGAACATGCCCAGCACCGCGGCGCCCTTGCGATAGGTGATGCTGTCGAACGCGGTTTCGATATCGCCGTTGCCGGTGATCGGCTGGCGAATCTTGCGCGCGCTGACCAGGCTGTCGTTCTCCATCGCGTCTTCGGCGGTGGTGATGCGATCGAGATCGGCGCGGTATTCCGGGTGCACCTTCATGGTGACTTTCTGCTGCATCCAGGTGGCGAAGGCTTCGTTGAGCCACAGATCGTCCCACCAGGCGAGCGTTACGGTGTCGCCGGTCCATTGATGCGCCAATTCATGCGCGGTCACGTTGAACGAGCCGCGCACGTACTTGGCCGGCGAATCCGGATCGAGCAACAGCAACCAGTCGCGGAAGGTGACCAGGCCGGGGTTTTCCATCGCGCCGGCGGAGAAGTCCGGCGCAGCGAGCAGGTCGAGCTTGCCGAACGGATAGCCGAAGCCGTAGTAGTTCTCCAGCGTGTGGATGATGCTGGGCGTTTCGCTCAGCACGTGCTGCAGGCGATGGCCTTCGCCATGCGCCGCGATGCCGCGGAGTTTCAATACATCGCTGCGGTATTCGCTCGGCGCAATGTCCGGACCGTTGACGATATCCCACGGCCCAACCGCGAACGCCACCAGATAGGTGGGCAACGGCTGCGTGCGGGCGAAGCTCAGCGTTTTCCATTTGTCGCCAGCGGCGGTTTCGCTGATCTGCTTAGTGTTGGCTACCGCGGTGAGATCCGACGGAATGGTCAGCGTGATGTCGTAAGGCGTCTTGAAATCCGGTTCGTCGAAACCGGGGAAGGCGAAGCGCGCGCTGATCGGTTCCATCTGCGTCATCGCATACGGCGTGCCGGCGTGGGTCACCTTGTACAGGCCTTGCAACTGCTGGTTGAGCGGCGCGCTGAATTCGAGAGTGATGGTGAGTGCCTGCGGTTGCAGCACGCTGCCGAAGTCGACGCGCGCCACGCCTTCCTGCAGGGCGACGACCACGTATTTGCCGTCGTGCTGCGTGCCGCTCGCATCGGTGATCGTCACCTTGCTCACGTTCAAGTCGTGGCCGTTGAGCCACAGATGATCGGCCGCCTGTTTCAGATCGACCTTGATGACGGTGGTGCCGGTGAAATCCTTCTGCGCGGGATCGACCTTGAACGCCAATTGATAGGACTGCGGTTGCGCCCAGCGCGGCAGCTTGCCGTGCGGCGCCTGGTCGGCCGGCGTTGCCGCGAATGCAGCGCTGCAACATGCGGCAAGCGCAGTCAGTACGAATGAGCGGGCGAGACGGTGCACGGTGAGCCTCCTACGACGATCAAAAGGAATCACGCTAGGTTGCGTAAGCGGTTTACCACAGTGCCAAAAGGCATAGTCCTATGAATTCGGCTGCGCATCCCACCTAAGCTGGATGCAATCCCTTCACGAGCCACGCATGTCGATGCACGATCACCGGCAGCTATCCGCCTATGCATCCATCTCGTCTTTGCGCATCCTCGTCGTAGAGAACGATGTGGAGATACGCCAGCGGGTGCTGCTGCCGGCCTTGCGCAAGCATGGCTTTGACATGTGCGAGGGCGGCACCGCGGCCGAGCTGTATCGGCACATGCTGGCGCAGTCGTTCGACATCGTGGTGCTCGACCTGCAACTGCCCGACGAAAGCGGCCTGGCCGTGACCAGGCATCTGCGCGCGATCTCGAACGTCGGCATCGTCATGTTCACCGACTGGCATGCCCGCCACCATCACGCGCAATTGCTGCAGGCCGGTGCGGACGTATGCCTGCCCAAGCCGGCTGATGGGGAAACGCTGGCGGCAACCTTGTTGAGTCTTGCGCGCCGCTTGAGCGTGCGTGTATCGCCATCCGCCACAACGGATGACGCCGCCATGCCGCCGTGGCAATTGGCGGACGGCGGTTGGCGGCTGGTGTCACCGCTGGGCAAGGCGATCGCATTGACCGCTTCCGAACGCAGCGTGTTGACGATGTTGGTGGCGGAGGTGGGACAACCGGTGTCGCGCGATGCCTTGTTGCAGGCCTTGAATCGCGGTGTGCAAGGATTCGATCCGCATCGCCTGGAAATGATGATTCACCGCTTGCGCAAGAAGGCGCTGACGCAAGCCGGCCAGCGATTGCCATTGCTCACCGTCAGGGGCGTTGGCTATCTGTTGGCCTGCGACGGCGATATGTCGGTCGCTTGAAAGTTCGCCCGCAGGCTGGGATGCCAATCCCAGCATTCCCTTGTACATGCATATCTCGACGCCGTGATGGCATCCCAATGCATGACACAACACATCGCGCGACAACAACGCCATGCATCTGCGCCTACGCGTTTTCGATGTAAGGCGAACACCGTGGTTCCCGCGGTGAGCACCAAAATATGTGTCAGATGATTCCTCAGCATGTTTGTTGAAACGACTTATCCGTTTCGCTGCATGACGACGCGTTGCGCATCGTCATGTCACGCGATGCGAGGCGCGGCAACAACCATGCGCGTCATGCATCGCAGCAACGGTACTTCAATGACACCGTGAGCTTGGTGAGGTTGGTGATTTTTCGTGCGATTGCGTGAGTGACACCCCTCATCGCGATCCGGATGCTCCGTTGCCATACCCATCCAACACCGCTCATGCAGGGCGGACGTGGATCACATGGACAGCAGGGCCCAGGGGCGCAACACAGCTTCGTTGCCTTGGTATCGCATGCCGCCGCGCGTGCGTCCTGCGTCTTCACTTGCACGGAGGAGGCAACAAGGCATGAACAAGATCTACAGCAAAGTCTGGAACGCATCGCTCGGCGCGATCGTGGTCGCATCGGAACTGGCGAGTTGCAAGAGCGCGTCCGGCGGCGCGGGCAAGGGCGCACATTCCGGCGTTGCATTGGCGAAGCTTTCGTTGGCGGTGCTGATTGGCATGGCGCTGGCGCCGAAGGCGGCGCTGGCCGAAGTGTGCAGTGGAAACTTTGCGCAGACCGAATTGCCCCAGGCCGTCAGTGGCGCGTTCGCGTGCGGCGCGAATGCGTTCGCCGATGGCCGATACAGCACGGCGATCGGCAATGAGTCGAACGCATTCGGCGACAGATCGGTCGCGCTGGGCTATCACTCGTTCGCGCGTGGCGCCGGCAGCGTGGCGCTCGGTCATGATGCCACTTCCATTGGAACGGGCAGCGTGGCGGTTGGACAAAACAGCACCGCATCGGGTGCCAACAGCGTTGCGCTGGGCGCCGATTCCAAGGCGCAGGAAAGCAACACTGTGTCGGTGGGCAACGACACAGTGAAACGCCGAATCGTGAACGTGGCCGATGGTATCGGTGACACCGATGCTGCGAACGTGTCCCAGCTCCGCGCATTGGAAGGCAGCGTCAGCGACGCGCAGCACTACTTCAAGGCCGACGGCAGGAAGGACGGCAGTGACGACGCGCGCGTCAGCGGCGAAGGCGCTGTAGCCGCGGGTGCGAGCAGCGTGGCGTCCGGCAATGCCAGTGTCGCGCTCGGCAAGGAAAGCGTCGCCGCGGGCATCGGTGGCACGGCGGTGGGTCAGGGCAGCATCGCCAGTGGCGACTCCAGCGTCGCGCTCGGCCAAAGCGCAGTGAGTTTTGGCTACGGCAATACCGCGCTGGGCGCGCACGCCAGCGCGGAAGCGGAGCAACTGGCCACCGCGGTAGGCGCGCAGAGCCGCGCTGAGGGCAACGGTTCCACCGCGGTGGGTGTCACCGCCGAAAGCATCGGCCCAGGCAGCCTCGCTGCGGGCTTCGGTGCCATCAGCGTGGGCGAAGCATCGGTGGCGCTGGGCGCCAACAGCGGCGCTGGTGGCCAGAACAGCGTGGCGATCGGCAACGCTTCGCGCGCGACCGGGAAGTCGGCTGCCGCGCTCGGCAACAATGCTGCCGCGCGAGGTTCGAGCGCGCTGGCGCTGGGCGATTCGACCGCTGCTAACGGCGACGCTAGCGTGGCGATGGGTGTGGCCGCCAGCAGCACGGACGCCAATGCCATCGCGGTGGGCACTTACGCGAGCGCGAGTGCGATCGGCGCCATCGCCATGGGTTCGCTGGCCAGCGCCTCCGGCAATTACTCCTTGGCGTTGGGCAGCACCTATGCTGACCTGTTGCCGGGCAATGTCATCTACATCGGCAACACCACGGCGACCGGCTACGGCGCCACTGCAGTCGGTCCCGGCGCACGAGCCACGGGTGATCGCAGTCTTGCCCTGGGCGCCGCTGCACAGAGCAGCGCGGAACGTTCGGTGGCACTCGGCCATGGTTCGATCGCCGACCGCGACATGACAGTGTCGGTAGGCCAGCCCGGCTACGAACGCCAGATCACCAACGTCGCGCCGGGCACGCTGGGCACCGACGCGGTGAACAAGAACCAACTGGATGCATTGGCCGACAGCGTCGGTGCGGCCAGCCACTACTTCGCCGCCAGGGGTGACGGTAATGACGACGCTCTCGCCGATGGCAAGTACAGCACCGCCGCCGGTTCCGTCAGCTATGCCAGGGGCGTGGGCGCATCCGCGTTCGGCAGCAACACCGACGCCCTCGGCGACTACAGCACGGCCGTCGGCTATGGCAGCACCGCATCGGGTGCATACAGCATGGCGTTGGGCAGCGGCGCCGAAGCCAACTACGACAACAGCATCGCGCTGGGACGCAACAGCTTGACCAACGGCACCAACGCCGTGGCGATCGGCGCCGATACCGCTGCGCGCGCGCAGGACTCGGTGGCGATCGGCACCGGCAATGAGGCGTTCTATCTAGGCTTGCACGCCGGCGTGTCGGAAACCGGTTACGGCTCGGTCGCCCTGGGCAAGGGCGCGTCGATCGGCGATGACGCGGTGGCGTCCGTCGCCATCGGCCTCGGCGCGGCGGTCAATCACGGCACGGAACAGGGCATCGCCATCGGCACGGCCGCCTATGCGGGCGCGGATCAGTCGATCGCGCTGGGCGGCGTGACCTCCACTGACACCGAACTGCTGCGCCTCAACGTTGCGCTGGGCTCCGGTTCGATGGCGCTGGGCGCCGGTGCACAGGCGCTGCAAGCGGACAACATCGCGCTGGGTCGCGCCAGCGAGGCGAACGCCGCCAATGCGGTGGCGCTCGGTGCGTTCTCCGTCGCCGATCGCGCGAACAGCGTGTCGGTGGGCTCGGCGGGCAACGAACGCCAGATCACCAACGTGGCGATCGGTACACAGGCGACGGATGCCGTGAACAAATCCCAGCTCGATGAGGTGGCCAACAACGCTGGCGCCGCCACCAGGTACTTCAAGGCGCGTGGTGGCGAGAACGCGCTCGACGATGCGATTACCGAAGGCGATTACGCCGTCGCCGCAGGCAGTTCCAGCTACGCCTCAGGCGATCGTTCGGTGGCGGTCGGCAACAGCAGCCGTGCCACCGCAATCGGCGCAGCGGCGTTTGGCGCGAACAGTGAAGCGAGCGGCGTCAATGCTGTAGCCGTGGGTCCATTGGCCAAGGCAGCCGGTGCGCTCAGCGCCGCCATGGGCTACGACGCGCAGGCGGCCGACGTGGGTGCGACGGCCTTCGGTGCGGAATCGTTTGCTCTTGGCAACCGCTCGACCGCGCTTGGCATGAACGCTTTCGCCTTGGGTGAGCAAAGCACCGCGACGGGCTATGGAAGCAGCGCGCAGGGTGTCCAGAGCAGTGCGTTCGGTGCGCAAAGCGATGCCGACGGCTATTACGCGTCCGCGTTTGGCGCTTATGCGACGGCCCAGGGCGATTTCACGACGGCCATTGGCGTGGGTAGCGGCGCCGCAGGCAACGCAGCCACGGCGTTGGGTGCGGAAGCGGTGAGTGTCGGCGAGTACGGCGTTGCCATCGGTTCGCGCGCCTATAGCA
This sequence comes from uncultured Dyella sp., assembly GCA_966430775.1. GTDB lineage: Bacteria > Pseudomonadota > Gammaproteobacteria > Xanthomonadales > Rhodanobacteraceae > Dyella_B. The sequence continues at coordinate 9,992 of CBJMMB010000082.1, forward strand.
GCGGCGTCGAATCAATCGCGATTGGCCACAACGCTATCGCTGATGGTGATGGTGGCATCGCGCTGGGCGGTGAATACATACCGCCGCCGGGTTCGTTCGGTCTTGGCATCATCACGCAGGCCTACGGTCGCAATGCCATCGCCATCGGCGGCAGTGCCGTGGCAAGCGGCGACGACAGCGTCGCACTTGGGGCAGGGTCCCATGTCATCGCCAACAATGCCGTGGCGTTGGGCGCGATGTCGCAGGCGGATCGTGACAACACCGTGTCCGTGGGTTGGGCCGGTGGTGGTGAGCGCCAGATCACCAACGTGGCCGCCGGTACACAAGCGACCGATGCGGTAAACAAGTCGCAGCTGGACGAGGTGGCCAGCCAGGCGGGCGGGACCAGCAAGTATTTCAAAGCCAATGGTGTCGAGGGTTTGTTGGATGACGCCTTGCTTGATGGTGCCAATACGACCGCTGCCGGCGCAAGCAGTTCGGCGTTCGGCAGCGGCGCGACCGCCGTGGGCCACGCCGCGCTCGCCGACGGCAATGGTGCCGCAGCGTTCGGCGAATACAGCACTGCCTCGGCGGATGCTGCCGTCGCCATCGGCAGCGGTGCAACCAGTGCCGCCGCCGCCAACGTGGCGGTAGGCGCAGGCGCGACCGCCGCATCCGGCCGATCGGCCGTGGCGATCGGCACGGCCAGCAACGCTTCGGGCTTCGGTGCGGTGGCCGTGGGCGCCAATGCGCAAGGCTTCGGTATCGGCAGCTACGCCGGTGGTGGCAGCGCGACGAGCATCGGCGCCGGTTCCGTCGCATTGGGCTTTTACAGTCTCGCCCAGAAGGACGATTCGGTGGCGCTTGGCGTGTTCTCCGAGGCACGTGCGGAGAACTCGGTGGCACTGGGCGCCTACTCGCTTGCCGATCGCACCAACTCCGTCTCGGTGGGCAGCGTCGGAGCCGAGCGCCAGATCACCAATGTGGCCGCCGGTACGCAGGCGACGGATGCCGTGAACAAATCGCAGTTGGACGAAGTCGCCGGCCAGGCGGCGGGCACCAGCAAGTACTTCAAGGCCAATGGCAACAACAATGAAGGCCTGTTCGACGACGCGATTGCCGAGGGCGACTATGCGATCGCAGCCGGCAGTTCCAGTCAGGCAACGGGTTCGCATGCCACGGCGATCGGCGCCGGTGCGAAGGCTAACGGCGAGCAGGCGCTGGCGGTGGGTGACAACGCGTTCGCTTCCTACTACAACGCCATCGCTATCGGTTCGAACAGCACGTCCAGCAGCTGGGCGTCTATTGCGGTGGGCCTGAACAGCCAGGCCACTGGTGCGCGCAGCGTTGCCATCGGCGAAGGCGCCAATGCTTCTCAGCTGAGCAACGTGGCGTTGGGGTGGGCCAGCCAGGCCACCGGTGCATACGCCACCGCCTTGGGTGGTTCGGCGTGGGCCACGGGCACCAATACGCTTGCTGCGGGCAGTGGCGCGTGGGCGCAAGGTGACAACTCGACCGCGCTGGGTGCGGGGGCAGGTAGCTACGACGCCGTTGAACAGGCCACTGCAGTTGGTTCCAACGCACGTACCGACGCCTTTCGTGGTACGGCCATCGGTGCAGGCAGCCATATTGCCGGGTGGGCGCCGAACAGCACGGTCGTTGGCGCGAACGCCTTCAGCTTTGCGAACAACGCTACGGCCATCGGCGAAAGCAGCCAAGTCGATTACGGTGCCGACAATGCGGTGGCGCTGGGGTCCGGCTCCTACGCCGATCGTGCGAACAGCGTATCGGTAGGTGCTGCCTCGACATGGACGGACGGCTACGGCGTGGAGCATGGCCCCATCACGCGCCAGATCACCAACGTGGCCGCCGGTACGGAAGCCACCGATGCCGTGAACAAGTCGCAGCTGGATGAGGTGGCCAACAATGCCGGTGCCGCCAGCAGATACTTCAAGGCGCGTGGTGGTGAGAACGTGCTCGACGATGCGATTGCCGAAGGCGATTACGCCGTTGCCGCAGGCAGCTCCAGCTATGCCGGGGGAGATCGCTCGGTGGCGATCGGTACGAACAGCCGCGCCACGGCGACCGGCGCCATGGCACTGGGCGCCGACAGCGTCGCCAGCGGCGTGCGTAGCGTTGCCATCGGCTGGTACGCAGGCGCGCAGGGCGCGTTCAGCACGTCCATAGGCACCAATGCCCAGGCATCCGACGTGGGTGCTTCGGCATTCGGTGCGGAATCGCTGGCCACCGGCAATCGCTCGACCGCGCTCGGCATGAATACCGAGGCCTCTGGCGAGCAAGGCACCGCGACCGGATACGGCAGCAGTGCGTTGGGTGCGCAAAGCAGCGCATTCGGTGCGCAAAGCTACGCGGCCGGCGATTTCGCTTCCGCGGTGGGTGCGAATGCACATGCCCTGGGCAGTGATTCCGTCGCCTTCGGGCACAACAGTGTTTCCGCCGGAAACCTCGGCGTGAGCGTGGGTGCGAACAGCAATGCGCAGGGCTTCGGCTCGGTGGCGATTGGTGGCCTCGCGCAGACCACGCAACCGTTCAGTGTCGCGGTTGGTCTTTCAGCGTTCGCCGACGGTTCTTGGTCGGTAGCGGTAGGTCCCGAAAGTTATGCCAAAGATGGCGGTAGCGCACTGGGCTATCGCGCGGCAGCCAACGAATTCGGCACTGCGCTGGGCTTGAAAAGCACCGCAGATGAAAATGCCGTGGCGGCTGGCTACAACACCCGCGCCGGCAGCAACGCCACCGCGATCGGCACGGAAAGCTGGGCCTTGGGCAATACGGCAACATCGCTGGGCTACAACAGCTACGGCTTGGCCAACAACGCAGTGGCATTGGGTGCCAACGCATGGGCCGTTGCCGAAAACAGCGTCGCATTGGGCCAGGGTTCCCTGGCCGATCGCGCCAACTCGGTATCGGTCGGCGCAGCACGCGATTGGCAGGGGCTGGATGGCACCACGTACAAGGCCATCGATCGCCAGATCACCAACGTCGCGGCCGGCACCGAAGGCACCGATGCGGTAAACCTCGACCAGCTCAACGCCGCCGTCGGCGATGGCAGCACCAATCGCTACTTCAAGGCGGACGGCAAGAACGATGGCACCGACGATGCCAATGCCAGCGGCAAGCAGGCCGTGGCCAGCGGTGCGAATGCGAAAGCGCAAAGTAATGGCGCCGTAGCCATCGGTTATGCAAGTACTGCAGAAGGCGTGCAAAGTGTCGCGCTCGGCTTCAACGCTTTGGTAACTGACGACGCCAGCCTTGCACTGGGCGCCTATAGCGTGAGCACCGGCTTCAACAGCGTGGCCTTGGGCAACGGCAGCCTTGCCGATCGCGACAACGCGGTATCGGTCGGTCGTCCCGGCAGCGAACGCCAGATCACCAACGTCGCGGCCGGCACGGCCGATACCGATGCAGTGAACGTGGCGCAGTTGAAGCGGGTTGGCCTGGTGGATGGCAACGGCAATATCGTTTCGGCAGTCACCTACGACGAAGGCAAGAACCAGCGTTCGGTGACGTTTGGCAATCCAACGCAGGGCGGTACCACACTCGCCAACGTTGCCGCAGGTCTGAGCGACACGGATGCCGTGAACGTCGAGCAGTACAAATCGCTGGCCAGCGCCATCGGTGGCGGTGCAGCGGTCGGCGCGAATGGCCTTGTCAGCACGCCACAGTTCAACATCATGGGCGTGAACTACGGCAACGTGGGCGATGCCTTCGGTGCGGTGAGCAATGAGCTGGGTTCGCTGAATTCGCGCGTGGGCAACCTGGAAGCACAGACCGGTTCTGGCGGCGCGGGCGGCCCCGCACTCGGAACGGGTGATGGCCTCGCCATCGGCAGCGGCAGTCACGCGCAAGACAAGACCGATGTCGCCGTGGGTTCGGCTTCCAGCGTCCACGCCGGCAACAGCACCTCGCTGGGCAACAACACGCAGGTGGCTGCTGCCGCCGATAACTCGGTCGCCGTCGGCGCCGATAGCAGCGTGACCGGTGCATCCGGCACTGCGGTCGGGCAGGGCAGCAGTGTCACGGCTTCGAACGCGGTAGCGATCGGTGCCGGCTCCGTGGCGGACCAGGACAACACCGTCTCGGTCGGCAACGCCAGCCAGCAGCGTCGCATCTCGCAGGTGGCCGATGGTGTCGCGGCCACCGATGCGGCTACGGTCGGCCAGGTTACGGCCTTTACGCAGAACGCGATCAACGCGGCCCAGAGCTACGCCGATGCGGGTGATGCGCAAACGCTCAGCTCCGCCAATGCGTACACCGACCAGAAGACCGCCAACCTGGTTACCAACGACAACTTCAATGCGTTCCGCGATTCGGTAAACAACCAGTTCCACGCGGTCAACCAGCGCTTGAACCGTGTTGGCGCGATGGGCGCGGCGATGGCCGGCATGGCGGGCGCGATCGCCGCCGCACCGGGTACCGACAACCGCATCAGTGCGGCGGCCGGCACCTACGGCGGACAGGGCGCGCTGGCGGTTGGCGTCTCGCGTCGCATTCCGGGCAACGGCGCCGTGCTGCTGGGCGGTTCGGTCTCCGGTGGCGGCGAATCGAGCGGCACGGTTGGCGTCAGCTTCGGCTGGTAACGGAACGGCGCCCCCTTCCTGGATGGGAAAGGGGCGCCGGCGTTGTTCACCGCTTCATCCCGCGCGGAACGTTCCGCACCTCCATTGCAAGGAATCATGCATGAAGTCATTTCCCGCTCTTCGCATCAGCGTCATAGCGGCTGCCCTGATGCTGGCCATACCTGTTGCGCATGCCGGTACAACGGCGACATCCAGTGCTGCCAAATATGTTGCCGTTACTGATGCGAATCAAACCTACGATGGTTTTATCGTGACCTACCGCGTCGGTACTTCCGAGCGCGGCAGCAGCGGCGCCGTCGTGCAAAACGTCCAGGCTGCGGCCAGCCGCGCAAGCCTCCATCTCGTCGGCACGACATCAACAGGCGGTAAGACGGCACCGCTGAGCGTTGTCTATCAACGCAAGCTCGCCGTCGGTTCCGACCTAGTGAATGTATCGCGTGCATTGAGCCGTGCCGAGGCCAACGCACTGATGTTGCAACTCGCGGCCGATCCTGCGGTTGCCTACGTTGAACCTAATACCGTAATGCGTGCAGTGCGTGACTTCCGTGCCTCGAGCCCAACGAGCCCATTGGCCGCACCGCGCGCCGTCACGCCAAACGATCCGCTCTACGGTCGCTATCAATGGAATTTCTTCAACGCCATCGGTGGCGCCAACATCAATAACGCCTGGGATCTGGCCGACGGCACTGGCGTAACGGTCGCAGTACTGGATACCGGTATCACTGAGCACCCTGACTTGGATACATCTCTTGCCAATGCCGGCTATGACTTCTTGAGTAGCGCCTTCTACTCGGGACGTGATGCAGACGGCCGTGCATCGGGTGGATGGGATCTCGGCGATTGGACCACCGAAGAGCCGTGGCTCAGCCAATGCGTAAGTGCCAGCAATCCTGCGGCAAACAGTAGCTGGCATGGCACGAATGTATCCGGTGTGATCGCGGAGCGGACCGATAATGGCGAGGGCTATGCCGGTATCGCCCACAACGCCAAGTTGCTGCCGGTACGAGTGCTGGGTCATTGCGGCGGCCCCACTTCGGACATTGCTGATGCCATCGTGTGGGCCGCAGGCGGCCACGTCGATGGCGTACCCGACAATACGCATCCGGCCCAGGTCATCAATATGAGCCTGGGTGGTGGCGGGTCCTGCAGCGCGAGTAGCGCCTTCGGCCAGGCCATCGCTTTTGCCAACAGTAAAGGCGTGGCAGTCGTCGCGGCCGCAGGCAACAGCAATGCTGACGCCTCCCAGTTCAGCCCGGCCAGTTGTCCCGGCGCAATTGCAGTGGCATCCAATGGCGTTACCGGCAAACGCGCCTTCTATTCCAACTACGGCGCTACAGTGGTTTTGTCCGCGCCTGGCGGCGGGGTTTGTGTCAACGATGACCCTGCAACAGGCCAACAGGCCGATCCGGATGGGTTCGTATGGGCTGCGCTCAACGATGGCGAGAAGGGGCCAAGTGCTCCAGCCTATGGCCCCGGTTACGCCGGTACTTCGCAAGCTACGCCTCATGTTGCAGGGACCATTGCCTTGATGTTGGACGCGATGAAGGCAGCCGGTATGGAAGCTCCCAACCCGGCCGAGATCAGGAACATCCTGGTGCGCTCGGCCAAGCCGTTCCCGGTGACGCAGGATCACCCGGTCGGGGCCGGCATCCTCGATGCCTATGCTGCAGTGAACCTGGCGCTTGGCAACGATGATGGCGGCGGGGACGAGCAGGCTACGCCTCTGGCGAAAGGCGTCATCCTGTCCGGCCAGGCCGGTGCGCCGGGTTCGAGCGCGCTGTACTCGATCACGGTGCCGGCCGGTGCCACCATGCTCAATATCCGCACGATGGGCGGCTCCGGCGACGTCAGCTTGTATGTGAAGACGGGCAGCGCACCGAATGCCGACGGCAGTGATGCGGATTTCACCTCCGCGCGCCCGGGTAACAACGATGCGCTGGTGCTCGCCACGCCGCAGGCGGCGACCTACTACATCCGCGTGGCTGCCGGGGCCAGCCCGTACGCCAATGTCTCGGTGCTGGCCGACTACAGGCCGTAAGCGTCCATTTCCTTCCGGCGTGGATCTTCGCATCCGGCAGGGTTTCGACACGTCCCATTCCCCTTGTCGGCGACGACAGGGGGAATTTCGTTCGTCCGCCGTCTATTGAAGAGGTGCGGCTTGGCCATGGACGCGCGGGATGGATTTGGTTTGGAAGCATCTTTCTGGTCGATAGTATTTCAATTATTTATAGTTCTTATCTATTATTGGCGCATCCCCAATCGAGGTAGCCATGAACCTGCGCGACCTGCACTATCTCGTTTCTCTTGCCGAGCACCGTCACTTCGGGCGCGCGGCGGAAGCCTGTTTTGTCAGCCAGCCCACGCTGTCCACCCAGATCAAGAAGCTGGAAGAGGAACTGGGCGTGGCGCTGGTCGAGCGAACCCCGCGCAAGGTGCTGTTGACCGAGGTGGGCCGCGACATCGCCAATCGCGCGCGCGAAGTGCTCAATGAAATCGAGCAGATCAAGAGCATCGCCCGCCGCACGGTCGATCCGGAATCGGGCACGGTGCGGCTCGGCATCTTCCCGACGCTGGGGCCGTATCTGCTGCCGCACGTGATACCGATCGTGCGCGAGCGTTTCCCGCGTCTGGAACTGCTGCTGGTCGAGGAAAAAACCGAAGTCGTGCTGCATCGCCTGCGCGAGGGAAAACTCGACGTCGGCATTCTCGCGCTGCCGATCCACGACGATAACCTGCACGCGGAACTGCTGTTCGAAGAACCGTTCCTGTTGGCGGTGCCGCAGTCGCATCCGTTGGCGAAGCGCCAGTCGCTGAAGCTCAACGATCTGTCGGATCAAAGCCTGCTATTGCTCGAAGACGGCCACTGCCTGCGCGACCAGGCGCTGGAGGTATGCCATATGGCCGGCGCCGGCGAAAAAAGCGGTTTCCGCGCCACCAGCCTGGAAACCTTGCGCCAGATGGTGGCCGCCAATGTCGGCATCACCTTGCTGCCCACGCTCGCGGTGAAGCCGCCGGTGGCGCCGGCACCGAATCTGCAACTGGTGGAATTCAGCGGCCATCCGCCGAGCCGGCGCATCGCGATGGTATGGCGCAAGAGTTCGGCGATGAGCGGGTTCCTGAAACAGTTGGCGGATGTGTTCAAGCATCTGCCGAATGATCTGCTCGACCCGCATACGGCGGCTGTCGCATCGGCGAAGCGGCGTCGGGTGGCTTGATAGTCGTGAAGGTTCAGCCTTCGCCCACAGCTATTTTGAAGGTTGCGTCGCCAGAACAAAGATGAGTCGAGCCGAGCGCATGAGCCCCTCTCCCTCCGGGAGAGGGGTTGGGGTGAGGGTACGAGCAGCG
>CBJMMB010000083.1:0-17627 GCA_966430775.1 uncultured Dyella sp.
TCGCGCTAGGCGAGGCGCAAATGCAGCAGGCCACGCTGGCCGGCAACGAAGCGGCCGTGCGTGCGGCATTGCTTGCCCTCGCCGACGACACGCAAGCCATCGCGCCACCGCCATGGCCGCGCAGTTTTCCGCCCAGTGAAGCGAGCATGGCGCCGCGTGCCGCTGCCGATCTGCCGCAGGTGGTGCTGGCGCAAGCGCGCGAAGCGAGCGCCGATGCCGCCATTCGCGTGGCGCAACGCAACCGCCTTCCCGACCCCACGATCAGCCTGACCGGCGGGCGTGTTCGAGCCGGCCCGGTGACCGATCACGTGATCGGCGTCAGCGTCAGCGTTCCCTTGCCGGTGCTCAATAGCGGACGCGCTGATGTGGATGCCGCGCGCGCCGATGCGGACGCCGCCATCGCCAGGTTGCAAGGCGAACGCATGCGCGCGCGAGCTACCTTGCAGGAAGCGCAAGCGCGTTACGAAGCATTGCGTACCGCCGCGGCATCGTTCCAGAGCAGCCGTGCCGCCGCCTTCCAGGAACGCACGGCCCTGCAGGAAAAGCTCTGGCGCGCAGGCGAACTCGGCACCTCCGATTATCTGGTGCAACTCAAACAGAGCCTGGATACCGCGCTTTCCGGCCTGGCACTGGAAAACCAGGCCTGGCAGGCCTGGTTCGATTACCTCACCGCCGCCGGTCGTTTGAACGACTGGATCGATGGCCGCACGCAGGAGACCGCGCCATGAAGACACTGTTTTTATCGCTAGGCCTGTTTCTTGCGGCAGGCACGATCACCCTTGTCGATGCGCAGGAGGCGAACCATACGCTGACGCTCGATGCAGCGGCCATCAAGGAAGCCGGCATCGTCACCGCGCAAGCACAACTGCGCGCCTTTTCCGATGAACTCAAGGCACCGGGCGAGGTAAAGCTCAATGCCTACGCCACCGTGCTGGTGTCTCCGCGCATCGACTCGCAAGTGGTCGCGCGCAAGGCCCGGTTGGGCGATCTGGTCAAAGTCGGCGAAGCGCTCGTCACGCTTTCGAGCATCGAGATGGCCGAAACCGAAGGCGCGCTGATCGTGGCCGAGCAGGATTGGCAGCGCATCGCCGCACTGGGGCCGCAAGCGGTATCGGCACGCCGCTACAACGAAGCCAGGGTGCAGCGCGACCAGGCGCACGCCAAGCTGCTCGCCTACGGTTTGTCCAAGGCACAGATCCAAGCCGTACTGCGCGGCGGCTCGGCCAAGGCCGATGGCAGTTATGCATTGCTGTCGCCGATCGCCGGCCGCATCACTTCGGATGATTTCCTGGTGGGCGAGCGCGTGCAGCCTGGACGCACGCTCTTTACCATCGTCGATGAAAACGCGGTCTGGGTCGAAGCGCAATTACCGCCCGCGGATGCCGAGAAGGTTTCGCCAGGCGATACGTCGCGCATCCTCGCGCAAGGCATCAGCTTGCCCGGCACCGTGCTGCAGCGATCGCACCAGACCAGCGAACGCACGCGCACCGCGCTCGTGCGCATCAAGGTCGACAACGCTGGCGATGCGCTGCATCCGGGCGAACTGGTCGATGCGCGCATCGCCATCGCAGGCAGCAAGCAGGTGCTGGCCGTTCCCAGCGACGCAGTGGTGCTGTTGCAGAACCAAGCCTCGGTCTTCGTCGACAAGGGGCAAGGCCAGTTCGAACCTGCGCCCGTCGTCGTCGGCGAGACGCGACAGGGCTGGGTCGAGATCAAGGAAGGCCTCAAGGTCGGTACCGCCTATGTGCGCGATGGCGCCTTCGCGCTCAAGGCGCGTCTTTTGCGCTCGCAGTTGGGAGAGGAATGATGCTCGGGCGCCTGGTCGAACTTTCGCTGCGTTACAAAGTGCTGGTGCTGATCCTCTTTGTGGTGGTCGGCGCCTTCGGCTATCAGGCCGTGCGCAATTTGCCCATCGACGCCTTCCCGGATGTCACGCCGGTGCAGGTGAACGTGTATACCGAAGCGCCCGGCCTCGCCGCCGAGGATGTCGAACAGTTGCTGACGACGCCGGTGGAATCCGCACTTGCCGGCCTGCCCAAGGTGCAGGAAATCCGCTCGGTCAGCCTGTTCGGCTTGTCGTATGTCTCGGTGTACTTCGACGACGATATGGACATCTATTTCGCCCGCCAGCTGGTCAACGAGCGGCTTCAGCAAGTGGGCGACCGCTTGCCCGCCGGCTACGGCAAACCTGAGATGGGGCCGAACACCTCGGGCCTTGGCCAGGTGTTCTGGTACACCGTGGAGCGCGCGGACGACACGCTCAAAGGCGCACCCAACGACATGGACCTGCGCACGCTGCAGGACTGGACGATTCGCCTGATCCTGCGCACCGCGCCGGGCGTGGACGATGTCACCTCCTGGGGCGGCCAGGAAAAGCAGTACCAGGTCCGCATCGATCCGATGAAGCTGATTGCGCACAACCTCGGCTTCAAGCAGGTGATCGAAGCGCTGCAGGCCAACAATGCCCAGGTCGGCGGCAATTTCGTCGATGTGGGGCGCGAGCAATATCTGGTGCGCGGCCTCGGCCTGGTCAAGGACGCCAGGGACATCGGCCATATCGTGCTCAAGAGCGAAGACGGCACGCCGGTCTACGTGCGCGATGTGGCGAGCATCACCGAAGCTGGCGCGCCACGCACTGGTGCAATCACCCGCGACGGCAAGGAAGTGGTGATGGGACAGGCGCTTGCGCGCGTTGGTGAGAACGCCAAGCGCGTGGTCGATGCGGTGCAGGCCAAGCTGGCTACGGTGAAACAAGCCTTGCCGCCGGGCGTGGTGGTGAAGCCGGTTTACCAACGCACCGAGTTGGTGAACCAGGCGATCCAGACCGCCGTGCGTGCACTGATTGAAGGTTCCATTCTCGTCGCCATCGTGCTGTTTCTGTTCCTGGGCGAATTGCGCAGCGCGGTGGTGGTCGTGATTGCGTTGCCGCTGGCCATGCTTGTTGCATTCATCTGCATGGAACAGGCCGGGGTGTCGGCCAATCTGATGTCACTCGCTGGCCTCGCGATCGGCATCGGCATGATGGTGGATGGTGCGGTGGTAATGGTGGAGAACGCCTTCCGCATCATGGCCGAGCGAAAGGTGCATGGCTTGCCCGTGGACAGAACCGCCGCCGTGCTTGCGGCGGCGCGCGAAGTCGCCAACCCGATCGCCTTCGCGATCCTGATCATCATCGTGGTATTCCTGCCGCTGCTCAGCCTGCAAGGGTTGGAAGGCAAGATGTTCAAGCCGATGGCCTTCAACATCAGCTTCGCCATGGCCGGATCGTTGCTGCTCGCCTTGACGCTTATTCCCGTCCTCGCCGCGCTGATGCTCAAGCCGAAGGAGGAGAAGGACACACTGTTGGTGGCGTTCCTGAAGCGCCGCTACGACACTGTGTTGATGTGGTCGCTGCGTCATCGCCGGGTCGTGCTCGCCATCGCCGGCGGCGCACTGATCGGCAGCCTTGCGTTGTTCCCGCTGCTGGGCAAGGAATTCATGCCGAGCCTGCGCGAGGGCGCCATCATGTGGCGCATCACTTCCGTTCCGTCGGCTTCGCTGGACGAATCGATCGCCGTTTCCAGGCAGGTGGCCGATCGCGTCAAGGCCAGGTTTCCGGAAGTGGAGACGACCCTGGCGATGATCGGCCGCGCCGAAAAAGGCGAGACCGCCGACGTGAACTATATGGAGGTCTACACGCCGCTCAAGCCGAAGGATCAATGGCGCAAAGGGCAGACGCTCGAAAGCATCGAGGCGGAGATGCAGAAGGAACTGTCCGACGCGCTGCCTACCGCGGTGGTCAGCTACACGCAGCCGATCCAGATGCGCATCGAGGAACTGATTTCCGGCGTGCGCGCCACGCTCGCGCTCAAGCTCTATGGCGACGATCTGGCCACGCTCGATCGCTTGAGCGGCCAGATCAAGAACGTGCTCGCCGGCGTGCCGGGCGTGGCGGATCTCGCGCTGGAGGCGAACCTGGGCAAGCCGCAAATCCGCATTCGCGTGGACCGCGACGCGCTCGCGCGGTATGGCCTCAATGCGGACGAGATATTGACAGTGGTCAAAAATGGCATCGGCGGCGAACCGGTCACCACGCTGATGGATGGCGTCAGGCGATTCGACATCGCCGTTCGCCTGGACGACAAGGACAAGGACTCGCTGGCATCCATCCAGCGCATCCCTCTGCGTACGTCCACCGGCGCCATCGTGCAATTGTCCCAGGTGGCGGAGGTGAGCGAGGCCGAAGGCTATTCCTTTATCCGGCGCGAACAGCTGCAGCGGTATGCCGTTATCCAGATGGATGTGCGTGGACGCGATATCGATGGTTTTGTCCGTGACGCCAATGCCGCCATCAACAAGGTGCTGACGTTGCCGACCGGCTACTACACCGAATGGGGCGGCGCCTTCGAGAACCAGCAGCGTGCATTGAAGCGGCTTTCGCTGATCGTGCCGGCCACGATCTTCTTTATCTTCATCCTGCTCTACACCGCCTTCAACTCGATGAAGTACGCCGGACTGATCCTGGCCAACGTGCCGTTCGCCACTATCGGCGGCATCGTCGCGCTCGCCATTACCGGTCAGTATCTGTCCGTTCCCTCGGCGATTGGTTTTATCGCGGTATTCGGTGTCGCCATGCTCAACGGCATCGTGCTGGTGAGTTTCTTGAACGAGCAGCGTGCGAAAGGCTTGTCGGTTCGCGACGCTGTGGTCAGTGGCAGCATGTTGCGCCTGCGTCCCGTGCTGATGACCGCGAGTGTGGCGATTCTTGGCCTGGTGCCGATGCTCTTGTCCAGCGGCGTGGGGGCGGAAACGCAGCGTCCGCTGGCTACCGTGGTGGTGGGCGGTCTGATCACGTCGACCTTGCTGACGTTGGTGCTGCTGCCGGTGGTGTATGACTGGATGGAGCAGCGTGTGTTGAATCGGCGGAACGCTCCTTAATTTAACGCCGAATCTCACCCGAGCCGTTCATTTCATGCTCGTCGCCCCGGCGAACGCCGGGGCCCAGCGACTTTTAAAGCGGGAAGGCACTGGGTCCCGGTTTTCGCCGGGACGACGGACCATCATTACGCAGCATTCAACGCCATCCGCCACCCTTAGCTGAGGTTTGACGCTAATCAGGCTCGCAAGGGAGGGGGCCGTCACTCGCGCAACTGGAATTCGACGCCTGCCGCGTCATGCATTTTCGTAAATGTCCGAAACCCTTGCGCCAACACCGTCAAGAAAATGGGACTCCACGACACACGTCGTTCCCTTTTGTTCCTGCCGGAGTCCGCAATGGAAATGCCGCATCGCCCATCAAGCTCGCCAGTCTTACGTATTTTCACCGCATTGCTTGGATTGGCCGCCGCACCCGCCTTCGCCGCGAACGATTCGCCGTACCTGTTTGGCGACTGGAATGGCGAGCGCATGCGCTTGGCGGAACAAGGCATTACCTTTGATTTCGGCTACACCGGCGAAGCTGCGCATAACGTCAGCGGCGGCACCAGGCAGACCATGCGCTACGCCGATCAATGGTCGTTCGGCAGCACGCTCGACCTGGACAAGCTGTGGGGCTGGCGCGGCGGAACATTCCAGCTTGTCGTCACCAATCGCAATGGCCGCAATCTCAGCGACGATGCAAACCTCGGTGTCTATCAGCAGGTGCAGGAAGTGTATGGTCGCGGCCAGACCTGGCGCCTGACTTTGTTTGCACTGACGCAGACATTCTTCGACAACACGCTTGAATGGCGCGTAGGCCGCTTGCCGGTGGGCGCCGACTTCGACGACTTCCACTGCGAGTTCCAGAACCTCACGTTCTGCGGTTCGCAGCCGGGCAACATCGTGGGCGACTACTGGATCAACTGGCCGGTAAGCCAGTGGGCCACCACGCTGAAGTGGAACAGCACCGACCAGACCTACGTGAAGCTGGGCGCCTATCAAATCAATCCGCGCTATGTCGACAACACCTGGGCGCGCAGTAATGGCTGGAAGCTCAGCTTCCCCGGTGGTACCACCGGCGTCCTGTTGCCGCTCGAATTCGGCTGGACGCCGACCGTCAATGGACTGCCAGGCAGTTACAAAGTCGGCGGCTGGTACAACAACGCGGGCGGCGAACATCTCTATTACGACGCGAACAACCAGCCGCTCGCGCTCACCGGTGAAGCGCCCTTGCAGGAAAGCGCGCGGCATGGCGGCTATGTTTCCCTGCAACAGCAGGTGACGGGCGAAGCCGGCGGCAAAGGCCTCAGCCTGTTCTTCAACGCGACGATGGCGGACAGCGGTACCTCAGCGGTTGATCGCCAGTTCGCGCTGGGTGCGATGTTCAATGGTCCGTTCGACCGGGCGAGGGATCGCATTGGCGTCGCCGTAGGCACCACCCACGGCAGCAACGAACTGGTGCGCTATGGACGCTTGTATAACGCGCTTCATCCCGATGCGCCAATGACAGTGACGGATACGTACGAGCTTGCCACCGAAGTGTTCTACGACTGGAGCCCCATCCCTTCGCTTCGCGTGCGGCCGAATCTGCAATATATGGTCAACCCAGGCGGCGTTACGCAAAACCGCAATGCGTTCGTGCTTGGCCTGAAAACCAGCATTGCGTTCTGACGCATAAGGCGGAGCCGCATTCCTGCGGCTCCGCCTTCCCGCCTGTCAGTGCATCCGTGCACACCCCTTTTCAGCCCTTACTGGACGTTCAAATTGACGTCGTCAAGCACAAACGACGTTTGCAGCGAGGTATCTTCGCTGCCGGTGAACTTCACCGTCACGTTCTGCCCGATATACGAGCTGACGTTATAGCTGTGCACCTGGTAACCCGACGCCGCGTTGAGGTTGGAGAAGGTCGCCAGCGTGGTCAGCACCGTGCCGCTGCTGTTGACCAGCTGCACCTTCAACGTGTCGTACGCGGTCGTCGTGGTGGTCTCTGCAGTGTCGATATGCAGATAGAACTGCAAGGTGGCGCTGGATTTGCCAGCAGGAATGCTCACCGACTGCGACACGGTATCGGTGTGGGTGGTGCCATAGCCATCCAGCCATGCGAACCACGAACCGTTGTGCGCGACTTCACCCGAGCAACTGCTGTTGCTGCAAAGCACGCCGGAGCTCATCGACCACGGCGACGCCGTACCGGTTTCGAAGCCCGGATTGCCGAGCAGTTGGGTCGAACCGCCGCCGCTGCTGACGGTGACCGATTTGCTGGTGCTGTTGCTGGCGCCGGTGTTGTCGGTCACCTTCAGCGTGACGGTGTAGGTACCCGCAGCGGTGTAGGTGTGGCTGGGACTGGCGCTGGTCGAGGTGCCGCCATCGCCGAAGGTCCACGCGTACGAGCTGATGGTGCCGCCGCTATCGGTGGAAGTGTTGGTGAAGTTCACCGTCAGGCCGCTTACGCTGTCGGTGAAGTTGGCAACGGGACTGCCGCCGCCGCTCGATCCGCCACCGGCCAGGCTGCTGAACTGATTGACGATCACGCTGCCCCAGCCGGTGGTGTAGTCCCAACCGCTCGCCGCGGTTTCGCCGCTGTTGTTGCCCGAGGTGACGTCGTGGAACGCCGCAGCGTAATTGCTGGACGACGATTTCGCGACGCTATACAGCACCGGCGAAGCGAAGCCGAGGCTGGTGCCCTTGGCTTGCAGCACCAATCCCCACATGCCCGCGGCCAATGGCGCGGCCAGGCTGGTACCGCCGATCTGCTGATTGGCCTGGCCATCCACGTACACCAGCGCGCCGCTCACGGGACTCGCGTCGAAGGCGATATCGGGCACGCCGCGGTGGCTTTGGTCGGTGATGCCCGCCACACCCTGCTGCCAGCTCGGAATCGGCTCGAAGGTGCTGGGGCTGCCGCCGGTGGCGCCTTCGTTCGAGCTCAAGTTGTTCCACACCGTTTCGCTCGCCCACGTGGTGGTGCTGTTGGTGTAGAGCTCGGTGCCGCCCACGGCGGTGACGTATTGCGAACTGGCCGGCCAGCTCGGCGTGATACCGCCATTGCTGCATTCATCCGCGCCCGAATCGCCGGAGGAAACGAAGAAGGTCTGGCCTTGCGCAACGGCCTGCTTGAAGGTGGTGTCGTTCGACGAGGCAGCACCGCTCGACTGCGCCGAGGTTTCGCATTCGCCCAGCGACACGTCGATCGCCTTGAGCAGGTTGTCGGACACGACATCGTTGTAGATGGTCTGCAGGTCCGCATCGCTCAACGAGTTGGCGTTGTAGAAGTAGTACTGCGACTGCCCGGTCATGGCGAGGATGTCCTGGCTGTCCAGGTCCCATTCGCCATCGCCGCTGGTGCTGGTGCCCGCGTTGGGTCCCTTCACTGTTACCGCTACGTTCGGATAGGTCGCCTGCAAATCGCTGAGCACGTTGCTCAGGCTGCCGGACGACACCGAACCCACGATCGGCGAGGCGACGTTCGCCATGCTGCTGGCGCCGTAGATCGTGCGGAAATCGGAAGGCTGGTGGCCCACCGCGGTACCGGCCATCGGCTGCAGGTTGTTGCCATGGACCAGGTTAGGGTTGAGCCGCTTGGCGAACACGTGCGAGATATGCACGTTTTGCATGCCGAGCACGGCGTTGACGGTGCCCTGCAGGCTGGCGGGAATCCGCACGGGGCTGTTGTTGGCGAAGGCATCCCGGCCTTCCTTGGTCTTCACATGCACGAAGCTCGTGCCGAACGCGGTCTGCGCCGTATCGGCGCGGCCATCGGCTTCCACCTGCGCGCGGTTGGGCGCGATCTTGACGTTGGTGAAGCCGGCCTTGCTCAGGTAATTGGCTACGGCTTGCGCCTGTTCGGCGGTCGGCGCGTATTGCGCATTGAACTGTTCGGACGTCAGCGGTTTGAAGCCGGGCTTGGCGATGTAGGCGTCGAGCTGTTGCTCATTGCGCAGTTTCAGCGTGACGACCACATGCATCGGATGCGAAAACGCCAGCGGGCCTATGACCTGATCACCGCTGCGCAGGGCAACGGCAGGATGAAGGTTGACCATGGCGGTGGAGCTGGCGGCTGCAATGTTGCCTGCATCCGGCAACGGCGCGGCATGTACATACACCGCGTTGACCGCAACCAGACCCAATGCAATCAGCATGGCCTTGTGATGAAAACGGCTAGACATTAGTTCACTCCCCAGGAATGTTGAGGACGAGCGAAGCCACTGAGGTCGCGCGTACCTCATGCCAGTGAAGTCGCGCTCGCACGCGACACCTATCGAACAATGCTGCGTCTTAAGATTCCCCCGAGCACCGGCGTGCTGCTGCTCCCCCTGCTCCCGTTGCGGGCAGTGCCGATTGCAGCGCTCAGGCGATGCATCCCCACAAACACGTTGCATCGCCAAGGAATCATTCGTCGCGCATTCCCTGCAACGAATGCTTTTGAAAGTATCCAGCGAAAAAATCAGCGTCAAGCAACGCGCATGGAACTGCGTCGCAGAAAAAATGCATACGTCAAATTCACCATACGCGATATGTTTTTCCTATCGCATGAATCTGCTTGCTTTGCGCCAATGGATTTAGCGCAACATCGAAAAACCATGAGCACGCAAGACGGGCAGATTCGACCGTGCGTTCCTCATCCATTCCTTCACGCAAGTTCTTCCGAACGCATCGGTTTGGCCATAAACGGCAACAATGGCCGCGCAGATTTTCGCAAGCTTATTGAAAGCGCAGCGGGAAAATTCTGCACGCGGCTTTCACGTTCGCACGATCCAAATCGCTGAAGATGTCATCACGCCTGTGAAATGCGCAGCGACAAGCATGAATGCATGCCAACGGAGCAACGATCAGGGATCGATGCGCACACCCAGTGCGGCGAGCTGGCGCAAGCCATCCGGCGTCGGCAGCAAGGCACGATTGCGCGGCGCGCGTCGCAACCAGCCTGCATCGAGCAAGCCATCGGTAATGGCGACGCCGAGCGCGCCGCCCAGGTGCAGGCGGCGCTCGGTCCAGTCCAGGCAACCGCGTCCGCGCAGTTGCAATAGCTGCTGGGTCGATGCCGCCTGCCAACCGGCATGCGTCAATGCATCCGCAGCGTCAGGCAACAGCGCCATGCCATCGCTATCCGCACGCAGCCATCCGCAATGCAGCCATGCTTCGCACAGCGCGACACCCAACTGCCCGGCAAGATGGCGATAACACGTGCGCGCGCGGCATAGCGTGAGATCACGCGATGCCGGCTTGGGCGTGACGCGCGTGGCATGCGGCAGGGCCATCGCTTCCAGCCATGCCGCGACGTCGTCATTGGCCAGGCGGTAATAGCGATGCCGTCCTTGCTCATGCAACCCAAGCAGGCCGCCATCGAGCAGCCGCTTCAGATGCGCGCTGGCGGTCGCCGCGCTCACCCCGGCCACCTCCGCCAATTCGCCAGCCGGGCGCATGGTGCCGTCCATCAAGGCCAGCAGAATCGCCGCGCGTGCCGGCTCGGCCAGCATGGCGCCCAGTTCGGCCAGTTGATAACGGTTGAGCGGGCTCGCGTCGTTCATGGGGGCAGTGTAGCCATCATGCGTCGTCAACGTTTCGCTGGCGCTCGAAGCGTGCGTTTCGTTGGTGACGGAGCGTTATTGGCGTAATCGATCAATAGCGTGGCGAGGTGGTCGTACAACGCACGCATCAGCGCGCTGCGGCGCAGATCCTCGTGCATCACCACCCAGGTATCCATATGCAACTCGAAGCTGTCCGCGAACAGGCGCAGCAGCGCCGGATCGCGCTGGGCGATGCCACATTGGCAGATGGCGATGCCGTAACCCGCGCGCAGCGCCGCCAACGCGGCAAGATCGTTGTCGGTGCGCAAGGCGAAATGCTCGCGCGCATACGGCAAGCCGGCCGGGCGCAGGCTGCGGATATACGCCGTTTCGCGGTCGAAGCCGATCAGTGCATGCTCGGCGAGTTCGGCCATCGTGGCGGGACGTCCGTGCGCTTTCAGGTAACCCCGGTGTGCATACATGCCGAGCGCGATCTTGCCGACCTGTCTCGCCACCAGCGCATCCTGGGTGGGACGGCCCATGCGGACGGCGATGTCGGCGTCGCGACGCAGCAGGTTTTCCGCCTGGTTGGAAAGGGACAGTTCCATCACCACGCCCGGATGCCGTTCGCGGAAGGCGGCGAGCATCGGCGGCAGCACTTCCACACCCACCACCTCGCTGGCGGCGATGCGTACCACGCCGGCGATCGCATCGTCGCGCGTGGTCGCGGCTCGCCGCAGCGCGGCCGAAGCGGAGGCCATTGCTTGCGCATGCGGCAGCAAGGCATGCGCCAGGTCGGTGGGCGATACGCCTTGTGGCGAGCGGGCGAACAGCGAGACGCCCAGGCTTTCTTCCAGCTCGCGGATATGCCGCCCCAGGCTAGGCTGGGTCATGCCGAGCAGGCGGGCGGCGGCCGACAGGCTGCCTTCGCGCATCACCGCGAGAAACGAGCGGTACAACTCCCAACCGGGTTCTTGGATGGCCATGCATATTTGTATAGCAGCTCTACGCTATTAGGCAATTTTCTTTTGGCCTGGACGGGATGAGACTTCTTTCAACCCTCACGGAGACCGCAGTCATGCACACATCCCGAACGGCATTGGTGATCGGCGCCAACGGCGGCATCGGCCGCGAAACCTGCCTGGCATTGCAGAAACATGGTTGGCAGGTGCGCACCCTGGTGCGGCATCTGCCGACCGAGCAAGACGGCATCACCTGGATGCAGGGCGACGCGATGCAGCTCTCCGATGTGCTCGCCGCCGCGAACGGCGTGGACGTGATCGTGCACGCGGTGAATCCACCGGGCTATCGCCAATGGGATACGCTCGTGCTGCCGATGCTGGACAACACGATCGAAGCGGCCAAGGCGGCGCATGCGCGCATCGTGCTACCCGGCACGATCTACAATTTCGGTCCTGATGCGTTTCCGCTGCTGCGCGAGGATTCGCCGCAGCATCCGCAAACGCGCAAGGGCGAGATTCGCGCGGAGATGGAGCGCCGCCTGGCCGATGCCACGCATGCCGGCGTGCGCACGCTGATCGTGCGTTGCGGCGATTTCATCGGGCCGCGCGCTGGCAACAACTGGTTCGGACAGGGATTGGTGCAACCGGGCAAGCCGGTCACGACGCTGCGTTACCCTGCCGAATACGCACATCATCATGCATGGGCCTATCTGCCCGACGTGGCGGAAACGATCGCCCGCCTGCTCGAACGCGAGCGTGCATTGGCCGACTTCGACGTCTACCACTTCGGTGGTTATTGGCTGGATGGTCATGCGATGGCGGATGCCGTTCGGCGTGCGGCTAACAACCCGCGCATTGCACTTGGGCGCTTTCCTTGGTGGTTGACCGCGTTGGCGGCGCCGTTTATGGAAACGCTGCGCGAGTTGCGCAAGATGCGTTACCTGTGGCGCGAATCGATCCGGCTTGACGATGCCAAGTTGGTGGCGTTTCTGGGTGAGCGGCCTTATACGCCGATAGACAAGGCGTTACGCGCGACATTGGTGGGGCTTGGTTGTGTGTAAACCTCGATGCTCTCTCACTGTTCTACATGGCGATGTTTGGGTTTGCATCCCAACCTACGAGTTAGAAATCCCACGATTTGCCTTGTGCTTTTCTCAGCAAAAAGCGAAGAGCTCATGTTGATGCATTGTTAGGAAAAGCCACATCGTCATTCCGGCGAAGGCCGGAATCCATCGCCAGCACGAAGCGTGGATTCCGGCCTTCGCCGGAATGACGGTGAAGCGATAGGGGGAATAACGTTGGCTGGTTGCAAACTCAACGCTCTCTCCCTGCTCGACATGGCGATGTTGGGGTTTGCACCCCAACCTACGAGCGTCGCGTTACGTTCCCCGAGGTTTCGCGCGATGCGTCGGCGTAGCGGTCCACGGATCGTCCGGCCAGGGATGTTTGGGATAGCGCCCTTTCAATTCCTTCTTCACTTCCGGATAGGTGCGTTCCCAGAAACCGTGCAGATCCTGCGTCACCTGGATCGGGCGTCCCGCGGGCGACAGCAGATGCAGCGTCACTGGTACGCGTGCGCCGGCCACGCGTGGCGTATCGGCCAGTCCGAACAGCTCTTGCAGTTTTACGGCCAGTACCGGCGGTTCGCCCGGACTGTATTCGAGGCGGCGCGTCTGTCCGCTAGGTACGGTCAAGTTGTCGGGCGCTTGCGCATCCAGTTGCTTGCGCTGTTCGTAGTCGAACAACGCAGCCAGCGCCTGGGAAAGCTCGTCTTCCGACAAGGCATCGAGCTTGCGTTTGGTCTGCAGATACGGGCCAAGCCAGTCTTCGAGCGTAGCCAGCAGATGCGTATCGGAAACATCGGGCAGTCCGAGTTCCGGCATCCATTCGCGCAGCGATTGCATGCGCAGGCGCAGGCGGCGCGCGGATTCGCTCCAGGGCAAGGCATCGAGCCCGCGTTGACGAACTGCGGCAAGCAGGGCCGGTACGGCGTCTTCCGGTTGTACGGAAACGCTGCGACGCTCCAGCACGATCGCGCCGAAGCGACGTTCCTCGAACGCCTCCACGGCGGCGCGCTCTTCATTCCAGCGCACGTTGCGCACGCGCTGGAATTGGCCGGGATAATCTTCTTCCAGCACGCGCGGGTCGAGCGGCGCCGCGGCCAGTATCAAGCTATCGCGCGCCTCATGACGAAGATCGAGCACGACCAGCCACGGTTCGCCCAGCAACGCCGTCTGTTCGTGCAGGCGCGCACCGCGGCCGTTGGCCAAGGTGTAGCGGGTTGGGTTGCTGTCGTCCTGACGCGCGATGCGATCGGGAAACGCGTGCAGCAACAAGTCGCCGACCGCGTGACTATGCGGCACGCCGCTGGCGGCGCTGCGTACGCCCAGGCGTTGACGCCAGCCTTTGCTGGCCTGCTCGACCGCCGCCAGCGCGCCTGCATCCGCGCCATGGCTGAAACCGGTCGCGCTACGCCGATCTCGCCAGGCGTGCAGCGCCGTCACGCGCGCGCGGAAATCATCGCTACGCGCCTGCTCGCCACGCAGGGGAGAACGCGCTTCCATCAGTGCGAGCAGATCCGCCACCAACGCATGCAACGTTTCCGGTGCGCGCAAGGCCGCCGCACCGAGCCGCGGGGTCGCGCCAAGCTCCAGCATGCGGCGGCCCAAAGCAGTGATGCGGCCTTGTGTGTCGAGCACTCCCAGCCGCGTGAGCAATTCGCGCGCCTGCGCCAATGCGCCCGCGGGTGGTGGATCGAGCCAGGACAATTCCGCGCTGCCCCATGCGGCCAGTTCCAACGCCAGCCCCGACAATTCCGCCTGCGTGATTTCCGCCGTGCGCGACGCATCCAGGCGGCGGCTTTGCGGCCACAGGCGATAAGCCGTGCCTTCTGCAACACGCCCGGCGCGTCCCGCGCGCTGATCGGCGGAGGCTTGCGAAATGGTTACGGTTTCCAGCCGCGTAAAGCCTGAGTTCGGATCGAAGCGCGGCTCGCGTGCCAATCCGGTGTCGATCACCGCGCGAATGCCAGGCAACGTGACGCTGGATTCGGCGACATTGGTGGCCAGCACGATGCGACGCATGCCTGCTTCCGCCGGCGCCAGCGCGAGCTGCTGTTCGGCCAGCGAGAGCTCGCCGTGCAACGCGATCACTTCCAGATCGTCCCGCTGCAGCGCATGCATCATGCCTTGCACGCGGGCGATTTCGCGGCGGCCCGGCAGAAACGCGAGCACGTCGCCCTGGTTTTCTTCCAACGCCTGCCGGGCGACGCGTATCAGATGCTGTTCCGTGCTTTCCTGCGTACGCGATGGCGGATATTCGATGCGCACCGGAAAGCTGCGGCCGGGGCTGCTGATGCGCGGTGCGTCCAGCCATTGCGCAACGCGTTCGCCATCGAGCGTGGCCGACATCACCACGATGCGCAGATCCGGCCGCAAGGTGTGATGCACATCCAGCGCCAAGGCCGCACCGAGATCACCCGCCAGGTGTCGTTCATGGAATTCGTCGAACAGGATCGCGCCGATGCCGGTGAGTTCGGGATCGTCCTGGATGAGTCGGGTAAGAATGCCTTCGGTCACCACTTCGATACGCGTCGCCGCACTGACGCGCGCTTCGAAGCGAATGCGATAACCCACCGTCTGCCCGACCTGCTCACCCAACTCCTGCGCCATGAATTGCGCGGCCGCGCGCGCCGCGATGCGGCGTGGTTCAAGCATGATGATCTTCTTGCCATCGAGCCACGCTTCGTTGCACAGCGCGAGTGGCACTTGCGTGGTCTTGCCGGCGCCGGGCGGCGCTTCCAGCACCAGGCGCGGCTGTGCGGCCAGCGTGGCGCGGATATCGGGCAGCAGTGGTGTGATTGGAAACTGCAAAATGCTCAAGCTTGCGCGGCTGGCTGGAAATCTTTGCGATAGGCGTAGGTTGGGGTGCAAACCCCAACGCACTCACATTCATGCGTGGCGACGTCGGGGTTTGCACCCCAACCTACGCAGCATTACTTATCGACGCAGCGGGTATTCCACCGGCGGGCCCTTCTCGCCATGCAGCGGCGCCAACGACTGGAACTTCTCCTGGTATTCGTCGGTGATCTGCTTGGCTTCGTCGCTGTTGGTGATCACGCGTGGGGTGATCAGCACGATCAATTCCGAGCGGTCTTTGTTTTTATTGGTGGAACCAAACAGCTTGCCCAGGATCGGAATGCGGCTTAGTCCCGGCACGCCCACGTTGGTGTCGCTATCGGTTTGCTGGATCAGGCCACCAAGCAACACGGTCTGGCCATTCTGCACACCCAGCTGGGTGGCGATCTGACGCTGTGAGATCGTGTAGTTGCCTTGGCTATTGGGATTGCCGTTCAACGAACTGACTTGCTGGTCGATGTTGAGATAGACCAGGCCACCGGGATTCACGCGTGGTTGTACGTCGAGGATCACGCCGGTAGGTATGTATTGCACCTGGCCCACGGTGGTGCCCGTTCCCGTTCCCAGGCCGGTGTAATAGGTCTGGTTCACCGGCACCTGGTCACCCACCTGGATATGCGCAACCTGATTGTTGAGCACGACCAGCGAGGGTGCGGACAGCGTCTTGGTATTGGCACTGGTTTCCAGTGCGTTGAGCGCCACCTGGAATTTTCCGCCCGGGCTCAGGAAGGAATAGAAGAAGGGCTGCCCGCTATACGTATTGGTTGCGGTGCTGCCATTGCCAATACCACCGCCAAGGCCGATCCAGCGGTGCGCGCCGGGATAGCCTGGCGTATATGAGCCATTACTGTTTTGCGTTCCGCCAGCCAACCCCTGCAGATACCACTGCACACCGAACTGGAAGTCACCCGTCAACGCCACCTCGAACACACGCGTCTCGATCTGCACCTGCAGCGGCGGCACGTCGAGGTTCTTGATGACACCGAGAATCTCCTGCCACTGCGCTGGACGCGCGCGCACCAGCAATTGGTTGTTGCCGCTCACCGAGCCGATGCGGATGCTGCCGTCCTTGGAGCTGTAACCCTGATCCTGGGCCTGGCTGTTGGCCAGACCGCCATTCATGCCGACGCCGTTGACGGCCGTGCCGCCACCGATACCGCCGGTACCGCCAATGCCGCCGGAAGACGACGAACCCAAACCGCCGCCATAGGCGCTGCTACCCGTACCACCCAGGCCGCCTCCGGACAGCCCACCGGTGCCGGTGGTGGAATTGCCGAAGCCGCCGGCAGTGCTACCCATACCGCTGCTGTTGCCACTGCCGTTGTTGCCCACGCCCAGCGTCGTGGCGCCGCCCGCACCGGGAGCGACCGCGCCACCGCGATCGGACGAACCGCCGCCGTTGTTGTCGGTATAGATCTGCGCCAGGTAGTGCGCCAGATCCGCCGCACCGATGTTGCGCACGTCATACACATACAGCTGCGGCTCGTTGCCGCCGCCCAGGTCGATCTTGGCGATCCAGTTACCAATCTCGTTGAGGTAACTCGGCTGCGTACTGATCACCACCAGCGCGTTGGTGCGCTTGATCGGGATGAAGCGGAACATGCCGGCCAGCGGCGTGTCGCCCTTTGCGCCGAACATCGCATCGAGCTGCGGCATCAGGTCTTCCACCGTCGCATGCTGCAGGTTGAATACGCCCACCGACATGCCGCGCAGCCAGTCCACGTCGAAGGTGCGGATGGTGCGGCTGTAGTTGTCGATTTCATCCGGCGTGCCGGACACCACGATTACGTTGCGCGCGTTGTCGACCAGCAGGATCGAATCGGGGCGCGCGAACGGCTTGAGCAGTTTCTGCATCTGGTCCGCGGCGATGTAATGCAGCGGGAACAGGCGGGCCTGCATACCTCCGCTCGGCGCCGCCGCGCCGAGACTGGGCGCAACGTTGCCTGCCACGGCGTCCTTCTCCGGCATTACCACATAGCGGCCGTCGGTTTTGACCAGCGCGTTGTGCGTCCACGACAGCAGCGTTTCCAGGATCGGCATGGCCTGGCTGCTGTCGACCGGCTCGGAGGTGGAGAACGAGATATTGCCCTGCACGCCCGGCACGATGGTGTAGTTCTCATGCAACAGGTCGCCCAGGATCGCCTTCACCACCGCCTGCACCGGCTGGTTTTCGAAGTTGAAGGTGACCGCGCCAGCGCCCGAGGCGGGGCGATGCGGCCGGGCAGGCCCGGTCGGCCGCACGAACTCGCCAGTGCCGGGCGTGATGCTGGCCACGGCCGGCGCCGCCTGCCCGTTGTTGAGGTTGGTGTTCAGCGGTTGCGGCTGCGGCGCGGGTTTTTCCGTGC
>CBJMMB010000084.1:0-17145 GCA_966430775.1 uncultured Dyella sp.
AGGTGTACACCATGTCCTGGCACACCTGTTAACTATGTCCTGGTACGGAACACCTACGCCGGAATGACGGTAAGGCGGCGTTATCGGACTCTTCAGAGGTGTATATATTTCGCCTCAAGAAGAAAAGGCACGACGCGACACAAACTCCCCGCTAAGGCAGAATCGCCGCATTCCGGCATCGTTCCCCTGCCATGTCCGCCCGAGCCTATTCCCTCCGCGCCAGCGTGCTGCAAAGCCTGACCGCGACCAAGCGTCCGGACGTGCCTCCGTGGGTGGTGATCCGCAATACCGCCGCGGTGGTGCTGCCGCTGGCGGTGGGCATGTGGACCGGGCATGAGGAAGCGGGCCTGGCGATCGGCGCCGGTGCGCTCGATACCATGTTCTCCGACCAGCCCGGCCCGTATCGCCAGCGCGCGTGGCAGTTGTTTCTGGCCTCGCTGGCGGCGGGGCTTGCATCGCTGTGCGGCTTCCTGATCGGCGGCAACCTGCCGCTGATCCTGCTGGCGATGGCCGCCTTCGGCTTTTTCGGCGGCCTGCTAGTGGTGTATGGCGTGGACATCGCGCGCGTGGGCATGACCAGCATGATCCTGCTGGTGATCACCGCGGCGACGCCGACCACGCTCGATCACGCCTTGATCGGCGCGTCGCTGATTTTCGCGGGCGGCCTGTTGCTGGCGTTGTTTTCCGTAGCGGCGTGGCCGCTGCAGCGCTATGGCCCCGAACGGCATGCATTGGCCACGGTGTATCGCGGCCTGGCGTCGCTGGCCAGGGAAAACCGGCAGAACGACGAAGACGTCCCCGCGCTCACCGAAGCGATGACCACGCTGCAGCAGACCTTGCTGGGCCGCCATCACGCGAGCGGCCGCGCGATGGAAGCCTTCGCCGTGCTGCTGGAGCTGGCCGAGCGTTTGCGCCTGGAACTGGTCGCCATGGCCGAATTGCATGGCGCCGCCAGCATCATCGCGATGTTCCGCGCGGATGCCGCGCGCGTGCTCGCCGCCGTCGCCGATGCATTGGAAAGCGGCGATTCGCCGGAACAAGCCGCGCGCGCCCTGCAAACCCTGCAAGCAAGCGAACGCGCCCTGCTCGACAACCACACACGCAGCGACAGCGTGGCGGCGCACATCCATGCGCTATCGGGCCAGCTGGCGGCGGCGGTACGTAACGCGAACTGGGCCGGATCGAACGGCGAGAAGCGCGCGGAAGCGGCGGAAATCCGCCTGCCCGGCGCCTTGCGCGGCAGTTCGCCGCTGGCCACGCTGCGCGCCAATCTCACCACGCATTCGGTCGCGTTCCGGCATGCGATGCGCTGCGCGGTGTGCCTGACCATCGCGCTGCTGGTGTCGCGCGTGTGGCAACTGCCGCACGGCTATTGGTTGCCGATGACGGCTGCGATCGTGCTGCGCCCGGATTTCGCCGCCACCTTCAACTTTGGCCTGCTGCGCGTGGTCGGCACCATTCTCGGCCTGGTGTTGACCACCGCCTTGTTGCACATCACGCCGCACGATCCCTGGGCGCATCTGGCCTTGATGGCGGTGTTGTGCATGGCGTTCCGCTATCTGGCCACCGCGCACTACGGCATTGCGGTGGCGGCGCTGACCGGCACGGTGGTGATCCTGCTGTCGTTCGAAGGCGTCAATTCCGGCACCGCGGTGATGGACCGCGTGCTCAATACCGCGCTGGGCAGCGGCATGGCCCTGCTCGCCTACGTGGTGTGGCCCACCTGGGAGCGCGGCCGCGCCCGCTCCGCCCTTGCGGACATGCTGGATGCCTACGCTGATTACCTGCGCGCACTGGCGCGTCCCGAGCAACGACATGCCCATCTCGAAACGCGCACCGCGGCCCGCACTGCGCGCACCAATGCGCAGGCGTCGGTGGATCGCATGCAGGCCGAGCCGGCCACGCCGCTGCAGTTGCTGGAGCTGGCCAATGCGCTGTTCCTCAACGGCAACCGGCTGGTGCGCACGGCGATGACGCTGGAGGCCTTGCTGCACGACTGCGACAACCTGCCCGAGCAGGTGGAAGTCACCAACTTCGTGGAACGCGCGGCCACTCATCTGCACAATCTGGCTGTTGCACTGCGCAACAAGCAGGTGCCGTCACCCGCGCCGGACCTGCGCCAATTGCAGCGCAGCCTGTCCACCCTGCTGGCAATGGCGGACGACCGCTCGCGCGCCGAACAGCTCGTGCGCATCAGCGACCGGCTGGTCGACAACATCAACACGCTGGCCCACGTGGTGGGGCGCGGGCCGCAGGAGGCCGCGGCGGCGCAGAACGGGAAGCACGTGCGGCCCTGAAGCCCGCCCCTGAAACGGCATGTCATGGGCCGCCGGCCGATGACAAACTGTTACATCTGCAAGCGTTACACTGGGCGCATGCTCAAAATCGACACCCACGCCCACATCCTCCCGCGTGACTGGCCCAATCTCGCCGCCAAATACGGCAACGACGCCTTCCCGGTGATGATCCACGGCGACGGGCGGCATCGCATCTACAAGGACGGCAAGTTCTTCCGCGAGGTATGGGAATCCTCGTTCGATGCGCAGCACCGCATCAACGACTACGCCCGTTTCGGCGTCGCGGTGCAGGTGATTTCCACCGTGCCGGTGCTGTTCTCGTATTGGGCGCCGGGCTATCAGGCGCTGGAGCTGCATCGGCATCTGAACGACCACATGGCCGGCGTCTGCCAGGACCATCCCACGCATTACGCCGGTATCGGCACGGTACCGCTGCAAGCGCCGGAACTGGCCATCCGCGAGCTGGAACGCTGCATCGACGAACTGGGCCTGTGCGGCGTGCAGATCGGCTCGCATTGCAACGACTGGAACCTGGACGCGCCGGAACTGTTCCCGTTCTTCGAAGCCGCCGCCGATCTCGGCGCGGCGATCATGGTGCATCCGTGGGACATGATGGGCGCGACCAGCATGCCCAAATACTGGATGCCGTGGCTGGTGGGCATGCCCGCCGAACAGTCGCGCGCGGCCTGCTGCCTGGCCTTCGGCGGCGTGCTCGAACGCCTGCCCAAGCTGCGCGTGATGCTGGCGCATGGCGGCGGCAGTTTTCCATGGACCATCGGGCGCATCGAGCATGGCTTCCGCATGCGACCGGACCTGGTCGCTACCGACAACCCGCGCAATCCGCGCGAATATCTCAAGCGCCTGTATTTCGATTCATGCGTGCACGACCCTGCGGCGCTGCGCTATCTCCTGGATGTGACCGGCGTCGACCGCGTCATGCTCGGTACCGATTATCCTTTCCCGTTGGGGGAGCAGGAGCCGGGCAGCGGCATCGAATCGCTGCACTTGGACGAACCGACCCGTGCCCGCCTGTTTCACGGCACCGCGCTGGAATGGCTGGGGTTGCCGCAACGCCGTTTCGTTCAACCTACTCATCCTGAGGAACACGCATGACTTTTAGGCGCTACATGGCGACCGTTTTTCTAGCATGGGCCGGCATCAGTGCGGCGCATGCCGACGATGTCACCATGGCATCGGGCAGCGTGCACTTCAGCACTCCCTCGACGTGGGTCGCCATCATGCAGGTGGATGGCGATCCGGAAGTGCGCGTGTTCCAGGTGCCCGATCCGTCGCCGAGCGCCAGCAGCACGCTGGCGCGCGTCAGCATCACCGTGAAACAAGAGCCGGATGTGCAGGCGTTCAACGATTACGTCAACGCGGCGATGACCAAGGCCAGAAACCTCAAGGATTACCAGCCGGGCACGCGTCCTGCAGGCGATCAGAACAGTTTCATCTACACCGCCAGCGAAAGCGGCACGCCCTACACCTATGTCGAGCGTTACTGGTTTCGCGGCGGCCACGCGATTCAACTGCGCTGCGCGCGTCCTTCCTCCAGCCAGGCTGGGCAGGCGTGGGCCGCCACCTTCGACAAGGGTTGCAGCGACGTGGCTGCCGCGTTGAACGGTTGATTCGCGCCCGGCCAGACAACACGTTAGGCAATACAAACAAGCTCGGATGCACTGATGTCCACACCGTACGAAGCCACCACCGCATGGGCGCAGGCGCGCGACGCTGCCGATCCGCTGCGTGATTTTCGCCAGGAGTTCCTGATCCCACCGCACGAAGGCGGCGACAGCTACTACTTCTGCGGCAACTCGCTGGGCCTGCAACCGCGCGCCGCACGCGAGGCGGTCAACGCGGAGCTCGACTATTGGGGCGAACTGGGCGTGGAAGGCCACTTCAAGGGCCGGCTGCCATGGATGGACTATCACGAATTCGTGCGCGACCACCTGGCCGAACTGGTCGGCGCGCAGCCCGAAGAAGTGGTCGCGATGAACACCTTGGGCGTGAACCTGCACCTGATGATGGTGAGTTTCTACCGCCCCACGCCGGACCGCCACGCCATCCTGATCGAAGCCGGCGCCTTTCCCACCGATCGCTATGCGGTGGAATCGCAGATCCGCTATCACGGTTTCAGCCCGACGCTGTCGCTGATCGAACTGGAAGGCGACGAGCCCAACGGCACGCTATCCATGCAGGCGATCGAACGCGCACTGGCCGAACATGGTTCGCGCATCGCCCTGGTGTTATTACCGGGCGTGCAATACCGCACCGGCCAGGCGTTCGACCTGAAAGCCATCACCGAGCTGGCGCACGCGCAAGGCTGCCAGGTCGGCTTCGATCTCGCCCACGCCGTGGGCAACCTGCCCATGCAGTTGCACGACAGCGGCGCCGACTTCGCCATCTGGTGCAGCTACAAGTACCTCAACAGCGGCCCCGGCGCGGTGGGCGGCGCCTTCGTGCACGCACGCCACGCCAGCGCCGCATTGCCGCGTTTCGCCGGCTGGTGGGGCCACGACAAAGCCACCCGCTTCCAGATGGGCCCGGAATTCGTACCCACGCACGGCGCGGACGGCTGGCAGCTGTCCAATCCGCCGATTCTCTCGCTCGCACCGATGCGCGTTTCGCTGGACCTCTTCCACCGCGCCGGCATGCAACGCCTGCGCGAAAAATCCCTGCAGCTCACCGGTTATCTCGAATGGCTGGTACAGACGCAACTGCCCGACGTGCTGGAAGTGGTCACGCCGAAGGAACCCGAACGCCGCGGCGCGCAACTGTCCATCCGCGTGCTCGGCGGCCGCACGCAAGGGCGTGCGTTGTTCGAGTACCTGATCGACAACGGCATCATCGGCGATTGGCGCGAACCGGATGTAATCCGAATTTCGCCGGTGCCGCTGTACAACCGCTTTGCCGATTGCCTGGCGTTTGCGCAGGCGGTTAGGCATTGGAAAGAGCGGGCGTAGGTTGGGTTAGCGCAGCGTAACCCAACATCTTCAGAGCGGCATCGTTGGGTTACGCTGCGCTAACCCAACCTACCCTGCTACGCAATTACGAAGATGCCATGCGCGGCGTGCCGATCTTCAACCACGCCTTGGCGATCTTGCCCGCCTGCACTTCATAAATGGCGATGACGTCGATCTCGCCCACGCCTTCGGGAAAATTGCGCGTCACCAGTTCCTGATCGACGACCAGGTTGCCGACGCGCATGCGGTGGATCAAGCGCGCGTGCAGATCCGGTTCCTTGAAACGCAGGAGATGCCGCTCACGAATCTGCGCTGCGCTATTGGCGAGCAGTTCCGATGGGAACAGGTGGTATTGGCAATCGTCCGCCCACCATTGCATGAAGCGGTCGATGTCCTTCGCGTTATAGGCGTCCAATTGCTCTTGCACGGGGCGGAGGATATCCGCTTCGTTCGGTTCGTTTGTCATAGTTACCCTTGGTTACAGACGACTTTGCGGATGACGCACTTGCCCGTCACCGCGCACGATAAAACGCTCCACCGTCAACGCTTCCGCGCCCATCGGGCCATACGCATGCAGGCGCGTGGTGGAAATGCCGATCTCGGCGCCCAGGCCCAGTTCGCCGCCATCGGAGAAGCGCGACGAGGCATTCACCATCACGACCGCCGAGCGAATCGCCTGCATGAAACGACGTGCAGCGTGCTCGTCGCGGGTGGCGATGACTTCGGTGTGATCGGAACCGAAGCGCTGGATATGGCCGATGGCCATGCCGAGGTCGTCGACCACGCGCACCGCAAGGATGAGGTCGAGGAATTCGGCTGCGTAATCGTCATCGGTGGCGGGACGCATGCCTTCGACCAGCGCGCGTGAACGCTCGCAGCCGCGCAATTCCACGCCGCGTTCCTGCAACGCCTCGGCCGCCTTCGGCAGAAACGAGGCCGCGATATCACGATGCACCAGCAAGGTTTCCAGCGCGTTGCATACGCCGGGACGCGAAGTCTTGCCGTCGATCAACAAATTCAAGGCCAGCGCTTCGTCCGCATTGGCATCCACGTACAGATGGCACACGCCTTTGTAATGCTTGATCACCGGTACGCGCGCATGCTCGGCGACGAAGCGGATCAGGCCTTCGCCGCCGCGCGGAATCGCCAGGTCGATCACGTCGCTGAGCTGCAGCAGTTCCACCATGGTTTCGCGGCGGAGGTCTTCGATCAGGGTGACGGCTGCAGCGGGGATGTCATGTTTTTCCAGCGCCGCGTGCAAGGCCGAAGCGATCGCCATATTGGAATGCAAAGCCTCGGAACCGCCGCGCAGGATCACTGCGTTGCCGGCCATCAGGCACAGCGCTGCCGCGTCGGCGGTTACATTGGGACGGGCTTCGTAGATCATCGCGATCACGCCAAGCGGTATGCGCACGCGTTCCACTTCGAGACCGTTCGCAAGCGTGTCGCGACGCGTGATCAGGCCGACCGGATCAGGCAAGGCGGCGATCTCGCGCACGGCGTTGGCGATACCGGCCAGGCGCGTTTCGTCCAGACGCAGGCGATCGAGCATCGCGCCTTGTGTGCCTTTCGCGGATGCCTGATGCAGATCGCGCACGTTCGCGGCGAGAATCGCATCGCGGCGCTCCTCCAGCATCGACGCCATGTCGTGCAGCAGCCTGCGCTTGGTGTCGGTATCCAGTGAAAACATCGCCTGCGATGCGTCCTTGCAGGCCAGGGCCAGTGTACGAATCTCGCTCATGCTTCCGCTTCTCCTGCCGGATCGATCAAGGTGGCCAGGTCATCGCGATGCACGATCTCCGTGCCGTAGCTGTAACCGAGCACGGTGGCGATGTCGCGACTGTGACGCCCCGCCAGGCGGCGCACTTCGGCCGCGCCGTATTGGCTCAAACCGCGCGCCACCGGACGATCGTTGGCGTCGACAATCTCGACCAGGTCGCCACGATGGAACTCGCCTAATACATCAAGAATGCCGCCTGGCAGCAGCGATGCACGGCCGCCCGTCAGTGCACGCACGGCGCCGGCATCGACGCTGATGCGTCCGCTGCCGGTCGGTGCATGGCGCAGCCAATACTTGCGCGCCTGCAGCCGGTTGCCGGCGACATCGATTAGCGTGCCGCGTAGTAGCCCCGCTTCCAGCGCCTGCACCGTGGTTGTTTCGCGGCCGCTGAACAAGGCGGTAGGAATGCCGGCTGCCGCAGCTTTTTCGGCAGCCTGCAGTTTGGTGCGCATGCCGCCGGTACCCACGCTGGTGCCACTGCCACCGGCCATGGCAATGATGGCCGGGGTCAGTTGCGGGACGTGCCCGATGGGTTCGGCGGATGGATCGCGTCGCGGATCGGCGCTGTAGAGCGCATCGACGTCCGAGGCGATCAGCAGCAGATCTGCGTCGACCAGTGCGGCGACGATGGCGGCGAGGTTGTCGTTGTCACCCAGCTTAAGTTCGTCCACGGCGACGGTGTCGTTTTCGTTCACCACCGGCAGCACGCCCAGCATCAGCAGCTCGCGCAAGGTGGCGCGTGCATTAAGGTAACGGCGGCGGTTGCGCAGGTCGTCGTGGGTCAGCAACACCTGCGCGACGGCGCGTTCCGACAGGCTTTGCCACAAGGCAATCATGGGCGCCTGGCCCAACGCCGCAAGCGCCTGCTTGGCGGCGAGTTCGGGACCCAGCGCGGCGCGTTCGCGCAGCAGCGCGCGCCCTGCCGCTACGGCACCGGAGGAAACCAGCACTACTTCGCGTCCTGCCTTGTGACTGGCCGCAATAAAGGCCGCTAGCGCCTGTGCATATCGCGACGTCAATCCGCCACCATCGGCAGCAAGGAGATTGCTGCCCACTTTCAGTACGGCGCGGCGCCACGTCGGCAACCTGTGTTCGGGTAACGCGCGACTCGTCACAGCGAAATGCCCTCCTGTGGCGCAGCCATCCGGTCGCCATGGCTTTTCGGCGACGACACCACGACGAAGCGAGCGTCCGCAGCGCCATCGTTGCGTACCTGATGCGCGCTGCCTGGCGGCACGTGCAAGCCTTCGCCACCATGCAGGCGGTGTACGTTGCCTTCAAGCTCGATCGTCACCTCGCCTTCAAGCGCATAGAAGAACTGGCGCGCACGCGTGTGACGGTGCCGCTGTTCGAAACTGCCGGGCGGCATGCGTTCTTCGATCACGCTGAGTTCGTCCAGCGCGAGCAAATGCCAGCCGTCGCAGGACTGACCCCAATGGTAGTGCGGTGCGTTTGCCGTGCTGACGATGCTCATGCTGATTCCGCTATGACGACAGGCTGTCCAGGCGTTGCCGCAGGAGATCCAGGCGCAGATCGTTGCCCGCGCCTGGCGACGTGCGCGCCGCCAGACTCGATTCGGGGGTGCGTCCCTGCCCTGCTTCGGAAGCGGCTTGCGCTGCCGCTTTGTAGGCATCACGGAATGGCACGCCGGCGGCGGCCTGTTCGATCGCGACATCGGTGGCATACATGGCCGGCTCGATCGCCGCACGCATGGCGGCTTCGTTCCACTGCATGCGTGCGAGCAGGTCCGGCAACAGTTCCAACGCGGCAAGGCCATGCGTGACGCCATGGAACAGTGAGCCCTTGGAGAACTGCAGGTCGCGCTGATAGCCCGACGGCAGCGAAAGCAGGTTTTCGATCTCGCAACGCGCCGCCGCCACGGTGGCGTAGGAGGCACGCAACAGTTCCACTACATCCGGATTGCGCTTGTTGGGCATAATCGAACTGCCGGTGGTGTATTCCGGCGGCAGCGAGACGAAGTTGAATTCCGCGGTGGTGAACAATGAGAGATCCCATGCCAGGCGGCGTGCATCCAGCATGGCGCTGCTCAAGGCTTCCATCGCGGCCATTTCGAACTTGCCGCGCGAAAGCTGCGCGTAGATCGGCGATACCTGCATGCGGCCGAAGCCCAGCGCTTGCGTGGTATGCGTGCGATCCAGCGGCAGGTTGACGCCATAGCCGGCGGCGGTGCCGAGCGGATTGGCGTCGATCCACGCTGCGGTCTGCTTGGCGCGCCATGCGTTGTCGACAAAACCCTCCGCGAAACCTGCAAACCACATCGCGGTGGAAGAGACCACGGCGCGCTGAAGATGCGTGTAACCCGGCAACGGCAATGCGGGCTGCGCGGCGCGTTGCAGGCAAGCTTCGGCAATCGCTCGGCAATGCGTTTCCAGCAAGGCCAGCTTTTCCTTCAGCCACAGGCGCGTGGCGACCAGGATCTGGTCGTTACGGCTGCGGCCGGTATGCACGCGGCGGCCCGCATCGCCCAGGCGTTCGGTAAGGCGCGCTTCGATGGCGGAGTGGCCGTCTTCATAGCGTTCGTCCAGCACAAAGCGGCCGGCGCGGAAATCCTCGGCCAGCGCATCCAGTTCGCGCTTGAGATCGTCCCGTTCCTTCGCGCTGACCACGCCGATATTGGCCAGGCCTTCCACATGCGCCTTGCTGGCGGTGATGTCGTGCAGGAAAAACTCGCGATCCAGCAACACGTCGTCGCCGGCGAGGAACTTCATGATTTTCGCGTTGGTTTCGACGCCGGCTTTTTGCCAAAGGAGGTTGGTCATGGTGAATAACTCTTGGAATGCGGCCGATTTTTGATGGGCGTCATTCCCGCGAAGGCGGGAATCCATGCCACTTCAGGGCAAGGAGCCAAATGGATTCCCGCCTTCGCGGGAATGACGTCAAGGAACAACAAACGGGGCGGAAAGTGAAAGCGCATTAGGCACAAGGAATCAAAGCGGAATCGCCGCGTACTCATCCACCCCGATCGCACGATTGATGTTCTGGATCGCCTGCGTGGCCGCGCCTTTCAGCAGATTGTCCAGCGTCGCCACCACCACCACGCGCTTGCCGTCGGCCGACAGCGTGAAACCGCCGACTTCGGCGTAATGCTTGCCGGCCACTCGGCTCACCCACGGCGCTTCGTCCAGCACGTGCACCAGCTTTTCGCCTTCATAGGCATGCTGGAAACGCGCCATGACATCCTCGCGCTTGAGTGCGCGCGAAAGATAAAGATTGGTGGTAACCGTAAGGCCCCGAAAATGCGGCGCCACGTGCGGCATGAATTCCACCGGGATACCTAAGTGCCGGCTGGTTTCCTTCTCGTGCATATGGCCGGTGAGCGAATACGGCATCAGGTTGTCGCGCAGCTTTTCCGGATCGTTCTTGTCGGACGGCGTGGTGCCGGCGCCGGAATAACCGGATACGCCGAAGCACACCGGCGGCGCGGCCAGCAGATCCTTGAGCGGCGCGACGGAAAGCTGGATCGCCGTGGCGTAGCAGCCGGGATTGCTGATGCGCTTCTCGCCGCGCCACTTGTCGCGGGTGAGTTCCGGCAGGCCGTAGTACCAGCTGTTGTCGAAGCGATAATCCGCTGACAGATCGACGATCACCGGATCTTTTCCGGCCGCATCGAACGCTTGCACATAGGCCGATGCCTTGCCATTGGGCAGCGCCAGCACGACCACGTCGGCGTCGAGCGCGGACAATTCTTCCGCCGTGGGCGAGCTGTAGCGCAGATCACCCTGGTAACCGTCGACGTTGTCCTGCACGCGCTGTCCGTTCAATTCGCGCGAGGAAACGTAGGCAAGCTCCAGCGCCGGATGCGCTGCAATCAGCCGGATCAGTTCCGCGCCGGTGTAACCGCGGGCGCCGACGATACCGATGCGTTTCTTGGAAGTGGCCATGGTCATCAATCGATCAAGGTGGGTTGGCGCATGGCGCAATGCTCGACGCAGCGCGCAATAGTGTCGAAGCCGTCCAGGCCGTACCAGAACACTTTCCAGCGCTCCTGCTTGTAGCAACCATCCGATTCGGCGTAGTAGAAATGGTTGATCTGGTTGCCGTGGCGCGAACGCCAGAACAGGCGCGGATTTTCCTCGCGCATCACCAGCCACACGGCGCGGCCCAGGCCTTCGCCTTGTGCGTCGTCGAGCACGGCGAACTTGTCGAGATAGATCAGGCCGTTCTCGTTGGTGAGTATCATCGCGGCGCGATAGTTCTCGCTGACGTACACGCGATACGGCGTGGTGCGCGTGAAGTAATCGTCCACCAGCGTGCGTCCGAAGCTCGATTCGATCAGCGTGCGCATGCGGGCCTGGTCGATGCCTTCCCAGCTGTCGAAGCGGAATACTTTCTCGCCACGGCGCACCAGCGTGCCCGACCCCTTGTGCGTGAACAGTTCCTTCGCCAGTTCCGACGGACGCGTGATCGACACCGACGAGGTCAACGGCAGGCTCTGCAAGAGATCCGCGATCTGCTCGATCTTCACGCGCATGCCGCCGTTGATCCATGGCTGCTGGATCAGATGCTCGAACTCGGTGCTCAGGTTGATCGAATCGATGATCTGGCCCTTGTCGTCGAGCAGGCCGCCGGTGCCGGTAAGGAAGATGATCTTGTACGGCTGCAGCACGCGCACCAGTTCGTTGGCGGCGAAGTCGGCGTTGATGTTGAGGAACTGGCCCTCGTCGGTTTCGCCGAGGCTGGCGATCACCGGAATGGAGCCGGCGCGCAGGCTGGCTTCGATCGGCGCGAGGTTGATGCTGTCGACCTTGCCGACCATGCCGTAGGTGTCCTTATCCAAAAAGCTGGACATGAACACGCCGGACGGCACCGAGGTGGCGCGCGTATCCATCGCCTGCAGGGCTTCGACCAGGCGCAGGTTTTCCTGCTGGAACACGCGGCGCACGATGCCTAGCGCCTTCGGCGAAGTGACGCGCAGGCCATTGACGGTCTGCTTGGTGATGCCGGCCGCCTCCAGTTCCACGTCGAGCTGCGGGCCGGCCCCATGCAGCACGATCGGTGTCAAGCCAACTTGCTGCAGGAAGGTCAGCGACGAGGTCAGATCATTCAATTCGTCGCGCAGCACCGCGCCGCCGACCTTCACCACGGCGAAGCGCTTGGCGTCGAGTTGCGAGAAGCGCTTGAGGTACTGCTGGATTTCCTTGGCGCTGCCCATCGCGGACAGCAGCCGCACGATGGTCTGCCTGGTGTTCTTATGCGCTTCCACGATTCACGATCTCATAGATGGTTTGAGCATATGCATGCAACTGGTCCAGTGCGACCCATTCGTCGGCGGTATGCGCCTGCGCGATGTCGCCAGGACCGTAGACGAAGGAGATATAGCCAGCCTCGGAAAACAGCGCCGCTTCGGTCCAGAAGTTCACCGCGTTGCCGACCGGAATGCCCAGTTCGTCGGCGATGTCGCGTGCGGCAAGACGACGTGCTTCGGCATTGGGCACATCGCCCGCGGGCAGCGACATGCCGCGGAACAATTCTTCGTAGCTCACCGGATGGGGTTCCACCAGGGTGCGGAAGGTTTCCAGCAAGTGATCCGGATCCATACTGGGCAAGGGACGAAAACCGAAACGCACATCGGCGGTGGGCGCGATCATGTTCGCCTTGATGCCGCCTTCGACGCGGCCGATATTGAAGCGCAAACCGGTGAGCCCGCCGAAGCGTTCGTGCGACAGCTTTTCCACATGATCCAGCGCGGCCGCGCCCCAGCGGATCGCCTGATGCACGGCGCTGTCGCTGGTCTTGATTTCGCCCGACGCATGACCGGCTTGCCCGCTGAAACGCATCTGCACCGAATGGATGCCGCGATGCGCCAGCACCGCTTCACCGCGCGTGGGCTCGGCCACAATCACCGCGTCGTATTTCGGCGCATGCTTGAGGAAGGCGGCGATGCAGCGCGGATCGTTGGCTTCTTCGTCGGTAGAGAACAGCAAGGCGAGGTCGCCATCGCAAGCATTCGCCACCGCGACGAGTGCGGCGGCGGCGCCCTTGATATCGCACGCGCCAAGACCGGTGGCGCGATCTTCCGTCACCTCCAGCACGTGCGGATCGCGCGTCCAGTGCGGAGAATCCGGCACCGTGTCCAGATGCACGTTGAACAAATACTTCGGCGTGCCACGCACTGCGTACAACGTCACCGCGCCGGCGCCGTGATCGGTCACCGTCACCTCGAAACCTGGCAGCTGCTCGCGCAGGTAATCGAAGATGCCGCCGGTGCCGATCTCGCGCGGCGGGTTGCGCGTGTCGAACGACACGAGCGCACGAAGATGCGACAGTGTTGCATCCAGCAAAGTTGCGTTCCCCAAGGCTGCACTCATCGATTGACCTCGGCCCACAAGGTGCTGCTCATGCCGAACAACTTGATAAAGCCTTCCGCTTCGGCCACGCCCCAATCCGCCGCCTGCGCATAGGTGGCGTTCTTGGCGTTGAGAATATGCGCCGATTCCACCGCGACCGCGGTAACCGTGCCGCCGTTGGTTTCCAGCGTGACTTCGCCTTCCACCTTGGACTGGCTGGCGGCCAGGAAGGCTTCCAGGTCGGTCTTGAGCGGATCGTGGTAGAAGCCTTCGTACACCAGTTCCACCCACTTGCGCGCCACGTCCGGCTTGAAGCGGTTCTGCTGCTTGGTGAGCACGGTTTCTTCCAGCGCACGGTGCGCCGCCAGCAAGGCGGTAAGACCCGGTGCTTCGAAAATGATGCGGCCCTTGAGGCCGATGGTGGTGTCGCCGGTATAGATGCCGCGGCCCACGCCGTATTGCGCGAACAGTTGATTGAGCTTGGCCAGCAGCGTGTGGCCTTCGATCTTCTCGCCGTCCAGCGCCACCGCTTCGCCGTTGACGAAACGCAGCTTCACGCGCAGCGGTTTGGACGGCCATTCGGCGCGCGGCTTGCACCAGCCGATGGCGCCCTCACCCGGCGCCTGCCAGCGGTCGATCTCGCCGCCGGACATGGTCAGGCCCAGCAGGTTTTCGTTGATGGTGTAGCTCTTCTGCTTGGCGCGCACGCCGAAGCCGCGCTGTTCCAGATAAGCCTGCTCGTAGGCGCGCGTCTGGGTGTGCTCCTTTTGGATCTCGCGGATCGGCGCCACGATCTCGTAATCGCCCTGCGCCTTCACGGCCAGGTCGAAACGCACCTGGTCATTGCCCATGCCGGTGCAGCCGTGCGCGATCGCCTTGGTGCCCAGTTCCGCGCAACGCTTGAGCGCGGCGTCCACGATCAGGTAGCGATCGGATACCAGCAACGGATACTGGCCCTGGTAGCCCTCGCCCGCCCACACGAAGGGCTTCACGAAACCGTTCCAGATCGCCGGACCGCCGTCGACGGTGACGTGGCTGGCCGCCTTCAGTTCCTTGGCGCGCGCTTCGATATAGGCGCGCTCCTCGGCATCCACGCCGCCGGTATCGGCGAACACGGTGTGCACGGCCCAGCCCTGTTCCTGCAGATACGGAATGCAGAAGCTGGTGTCGAGACCGCCGGAGAAGGCCAGAACGATGTCTTTGCTCATGATGCTTGGGATCCAAAAAGAAAGGTTGTTTACACGGATTCGATGACAATGCGTGGTTCGCAACGCACTGGGAAATTGACGGAGTTGGCGATGAAGCAGGCGTGGTGGGCGTCTTCGTGCACGCGCTTGGCCACCTCCGGATCGCTGTCGGCGGTGATGGTCACGCGCGGGCGCAACACCGCTTCGGTGAAGCGGCCATCGTTGCCGCGTTCCTGCAAGACGCCGACGGCATCGTCGACATAGTCGGTCACCACCACACCCGCCACGGCAGCCAGGTGCAGGTACCACAGCATGTGGCAACCCGACAGCGCAGCCACCAGCAGATCTTCCGGGTTGTGCTTGCCTGCATCACCGCGAAAAGCCGCATCGGACGAGCCTGCGATCACGGGTTTGCCGGCCACGCGCACTTCATGTTCGCGGCCATAACCCTGATAGGTCTTGGTGCCGTTGCCATGATTGCCGGTCCACACCACCTGCACGGGATACTGGTGTTGCTTATCGCTCATGTCGACGTTCCTCGGCTTGTTGCATCAGTGCGGCCAGCTCGCCATCGCGTCGGCCGGCGCGTTCGTCCAGGCCATGCAATACGCCGGCGCGGTTTGCATCCGGATGATTCTGGCTCAGCTTGAATTTGCCTTCGACGCGCTCGATGGCGATATCGATGCCGACGATCAAGCCGAGCATCTTTTCGATGTGGTCCTCCGGCGCGTCGTCGACGTGCCAGGGCTTCGGTTGGGTGGCTTCGTGGCGATTGGTCAACCGTTCCAGCAGCTGGCGCAGCCAGATTTTGTCTTCCACCACGCGCAGGCGGCCGTGCACGTGCACCACGGCGTAATTCCAGGTGGGCACTTCGCGCCCGGTGACCTGCTTGCTCGGATACCAGTTGGGGCTGATGTAACCGTCAGCGCCGTGAAAGATCACCAGCACCTGCGCGCCATCCGCCTTCGCCAACTCGTTGCCGCGCGCCACGTGGCCGTGCAGCGCGGTGTCGCCGACCAGCTCCAGCGGCACGTGATTCGCACTCAGACCCTCGGCGCCGTGCATGATCACGGTGGCGAACGGGTAGTCGCGAATCAGCGCTTGCAGTACGTCGCTGCGCGTTTCATGGAAGGACTTGGGCAGGTACATAGGCCGCTCAGCGCTGTGCGATCAGCGAAGCCATCACCGCCTTCTGTACGTGCAGGCGGTTTTCGGCTTCATCGATGGCGATGCAGGCGGGCGAATCCATCACCGCATCGGTGGCCTTGATGTTCCGGCGCAGCGGCAGGCAGTGGCTGAACACGCCGTTGTTGGTCAGCGCCATCTTCGCCTCATCGACGATGAAGTGCCTGTGCGCATCGCGGATCGGCTTTTCGTTTTCCCAGCGGCCGAAGAACGGCAGCGCGCCCCAGCTCTTGGCGTAGACCACGTCGGCGCCGCGATAGGCTTCCTCGATGTTGTGGCTGACGATGAGCGAACCGCCGTTTTCCTTCGCGTTCTGCGCGCCGAAGGCCATGTAGCGCTCGTCCAGCACGTAGTCGGGCGTGGGGCACAGCAGCGTGACGTCCATGCCCATCTTGGTGGCGATCAGCAGCGCCGAGTTCGCCACGGCGGTGTTGAGCGGCTTGGGGTGATAGGTCCAGGTGAGCACATACTTGCGGCCGGCGAGATCGCCGAAGCGTTCCTTCAGCGCCAGCGCGTGCGCCAGCTCCTGACATGGATGGGTGATGGTTTCCATGTTGATCACCGGCACGGTCGCGTACTGTGCGAACGCCTTGATCACCGCGTCCTCGCGGTCCACCGACCAGTCCTGGAATTTCGGGAACGCGCGCACCGCGATCAGATCGACATAGCGGCTCAGCACGCGCGCCACTTCGGCGATGTGCTCTTCGGCTTCGCCATCCATCACCACGTTGGGGCGGAATTCGATCGGCCACGCGTCCTTGCCGGGCGACAGCACGATGGCATGACCACCCAGATGGAACGCACCCAGTTCGAAGCTCGTGCGCGTACGCATCGAGGGGTTGAAGAACAACAGCGCCACCGATTTGCCGGCCAGTTGCTGGCCGCGCGGCGAGCGCTTGAACGCGGCAGCCTGTTCAAGCAGTGCGTCGATCTCGGCGCGGCTGTAATCCTGGGTGGTGAGGAAATGACGAAGTGACATCGTTGACTCCAGTCCGAAAAGCAAAAAACCCGGCGCGAGGGCCGGGTTTCGTCGTCGTATTACACATGCAACGTGGCGACAGCCTACCCGGCCGAATGTCGGTTCAGCGGTCGACGCGCACGCGAGGTCATGCCAGCGGCCATGCGGGCGCTGGTAAGTACGGTAGCGGTATAGACGGCTGAAGACATGAGGTGTCCGGGCGGTTGAAAGGCAATCATGACGGGAATCCCGCTGCTATGCAACAGGAATGAATAGGGCGATAGGGAATAAAAAAAGCCCGCCACAGGGCGGGCCTTTCCGTGCCTGTTCGCGCTTGCCGGCTCAGTCCGCCGGCGAGACGCTTACCCGTACCCGCAGGCGTTCGCCCGGGTCGTAGCTGAGACGCGACATGTAGACGTCGCCGTGATAGCGGTATTCCACGTCGTAGCCGATGATCTGGCGCTGCT
>CBJMMB010000085.1:0-17110 GCA_966430775.1 uncultured Dyella sp.
GTGTTTCCTGCAGCTTGCGCCCGATGCGGTCGGTAATTTCTTCCTGCACCTGCTTTGCCGTGGCGCCGGGCCAGTAGGTCTGGATCACCATCACCTTGAAGGTGAACGGCGGATCTTCCGACTGCGACAGGTTCTTGTACGACAGCAGGCCGAACAGCGCGATCAAACCCATCAGGAAAAACACCAGCGACTGATGGCGCAAGGTCCACGCGGAAAGATTGAAGCGTTCCTCATGGCTCATTGCGGCGCGTCCTCAGGATGCGGCGGCGCGATCGGCGTGACCTTTTCGCCCGCGGCCACGGCATGCACGCCTTGCATCACCACGCGCTCGCCCGCTTTCAGACCCTGGGCGATCAGCACGTCGCGCTCGCCGTAACGCGCCACTGTGACCGGGCGCAGATCCAGCTTGGAATCGCCGGGGTTCACCACCCATACGGCCGGATGCTCGCCCTGATGAAACAAGGCCGTCGCCGGAATCGTGATCGCGCCATCGGCCGGCTTGCTGCCCTGCAGGGCGACGTCGGCGGTCATGCCGAGCTGCAGCGCGGCATCAGGGTGATCGATCGCCAGCTTTACCAGATAGGTGTGCGACTGCGTATCCGCTGCCGGCGCGATCTCACGCACGCGCGCCGTGTAGGCATGACCCGGCAATGCCGGCAGGTTCACGGTGGCGGCCTGGCCGATGCTGATGCCGCCGACACGGCTTTCCGCCACGTCCACGTACACCTCCCGCTCACCGGCCTGGGCGAAGCCGAACACCGCCTGCCCCGCGGCCAGCACTTG
Organism: uncultured Dyella sp.; assembly: GCA_966430775.1. Classification (GTDB taxonomy): domain Bacteria; phylum Pseudomonadota; class Gammaproteobacteria; order Xanthomonadales; family Rhodanobacteraceae; genus Dyella_B. Next base: position 784 of record CBJMMB010000085.1, read on the forward strand.
GCCCACCTCGGCCTGGCGGCTGGTGATGATGCCGTCGTGGTCGGCCACCAGCGTGGTGCTCTGCGCCAGCTTGAATTGCTGGCGGGCCTGGTCGCGGCCGGCCAGCGCGGCCGCATAGTTGTCCTCGGTCTGCTGCAGTTGCAGCTGGCTGATCAGGTTCTGCTTGAACTGCGCTTCATCCCGGTCGCGCTGCTGGGTGGCGAACAGCAGGCGATGCTCGGCCGCGGCCAGCGCAGCCTTGGCATACGCCATCTGCTGGGCGGGGTCGGCGGGATCGAGCTCGGCCAGCGGTTGGCCCTGCTTCACCAGCTCGCCCGGATCGACGTAGCGCGCGGTCAGCCTTCCTGCCATGCGGAACGACAGCGGCATCTCGTAACGCGCATGCACTTCGCCCGGGAAGCGGCCGGTCACGGCGCCGTCGCTGGCCTTTACCGGCAGGGCGATCACCGGCACGGCGGCCTCGGCTTCGGGTGCCTTGTGGCTGCAGCCGGCAAGCAGGATCAGGGAAATCGCCATGGCGCAGGGCAGCCAGGCCTGCCGCGACGGCCATGCGCGCGGCGTTGGGAACGGTGGGGTAAGCACAGGGTGCTCCTGGGTGTGGGAGTGTCGATACGGGAGCGAACTCTAATACATGCATGTATCTGAATTCAAATATGACTTCCGATACAGGTTTACGGCTGCGTGGTAAGATGCCGCATGCCACGCAAACGCCTGACCCGAGAAGAAAGCCGCGAACAGACCCGCCTGCGCCTGCTGGAGGCGGCAGCGGCCGTGATCGCCAAGAAGGGGCTGGCCGCGACCAGCGTGGAAGACGTCGCCGAACATGCCGGCTACACACGCGGCGCGTTCTACTCGAATTTCAAGAGCAAGACCGACCTGTTCCTGGAACTGCTCAGCCGCGATCACGACGACGCGCACCAGGACCTGCAGGAACTGTTGGATACCGACCTGCCCCGCGAAGAACTGCAGAAGCGGCTCGCGCAGTTCTACGGCCAGCTCTACCGGGATCACGCCAACTACGTGTTATGGGCCGAAGCGCGCCTGCTCGCCGTGCGAGACGCCAAGTTCCGTCATCGGCTGAATGCGCTGTGCCTGGAAAAGCGCGACCAGATCGCCTACTTCATTACGAAGTTCTGCGAGCGGATGGAACTGGAAGTGCCCGCGCCAGCGCCCGATCTGGCGCTCGCCATGATGGGCCTGATCGATGGCGTGCTGTATTTCAACATGAGCATGCCGGGCGAATTGCCCGATGAGGCGATCGAATCGGTGCTCAGCCTGATTTTTCGCGCGACGTTCTTCGGCACACGCAACTGATTTGCGATCGTAGGTTGGGCCGAGGCGTAGTCGAACCCCAACGTTGCCATGCACATCCCATGCTGGGGTTCGCCCCGGATCAAGTCCGGGGCTCAGCCCAGCCTACGTGATCGCGACCGGCGCAGGCGGTATTCGTCGTAGCCCACATAGACACTAGCACCCAGCACCATCAAGGCCAGCAGGTACCAGGTGATCAGGTAGCTGAGATGATTGTTGGGAAAGTTGATCACGGTCTTGCCGCCTTCCGGCCACTGCGCGCCCTTGTCCGTCGACGCATCTGCATCCACGAAATAAGGCGCCACGTCATGCAACCCGCGCGCCGCGGCGATCGCCGGCACGTCGCGCGTATACCAGATGTTGTGCACCGGATCATTGTGTCGCATGAACGCGTTCGGCTCGGACATGCGCAGCAAGCCGGTCACGGTGGTTTCGCCGTCCGGACCGGGCGAACAATGGCCATCACGTCCGCACCAATCGGCCGGCGCGTATCCACGATTGATCAGCACGACGGAACCATCGGCCATGCGCAGCGGCGTCATCACCCAATAGCCGCTGCCTTCATCCGTCGCGGTCCATACCAGGGTCTGGCGGTCGTGCAGGAACTGGCCGCTGAGGCGCACGTGCAGATATTCGTCCTTTTCGGCGGTGACGCTGGGCCATTCATTGCGCGAAGGTGGCGCGACAGGCGGCACATGCACACGGGTATCGACGCGGGCGATAAGCGCGCGTTTCCACGCAAGGCGATGCACCTGCCAGTTGCCGAGGGCACCGAAGCCGATGAAAAGCGCTGCGCCAAGCAGGGCGAGCAAGGTCAGTGCGACGGGACCACGCGGACGCCGCGGCGTGTCGTAGAGGGATGTATCTTGGTGAGCCATGCTGAGCATGATCGCATGACTCGCCGCCATCTACCGTAGGTTGGCTAGAGGCGCAGCCGAAACCCAACGTCGCCATGCACATCACCACGTTGGGTTACGCGGCGCTAACCCAACCTACGGGTGGTTCATGGAAGGTTGCGCACGTCCTTCATCATCGACGGCATCATGTTCTGGTTGAGGTGGTACATCACCCAGATCGAGCCGCTCAGCGTGATCACCACCAGCACGATGGTGAAGATCAACGCGAGCATGTTCCAGCCGCCTTCGGATTTCGCGTTCAGATGCAGGAAGTAAACCATGTGCACCACGATCTGGATCGCCGCCAGCAGCAGGATGAACGCATCGGCGGGGCCGGTTTTCGAGAACGCGCCCGACATCACCAGCCAGAACGGAAGGATGGTGAGCAGCGCGGCGGCGGCGAAACCGGTGAGATAGCCCTTCAGCGTGACGTGGATGGCATCCACGCCGTCATGGCCGTGCTCGTGATGACCATCGTCATGCGCATGCGGAGTCTGTTCGCTCATGACAGTTTCCCCATCAGGTAAACGAAGCTGAAAACGCCCACCCACACCACGTCGAGGAAGTGCCAGAACATCGACAGGCACATCAGACGGCGCTTGTTTGCAGGGATCAGCCCTTTCTTGCCGACCTGCACCAGCAACACGATCATCCAGATCAAACCGCAGGTGACGTGCAGACCGTGCGTGCCGACCAGGGTGAAGAACGAAGAAAGAAACGCGCTGCGCTGCGGGCCGGCGCCGATCGAAATCAGGTGGAAAAATTCGGTGAGCTCAAGCGCGATAAAGCCTGCGCCGAGCAGCCAGGTGACTACCAGCCACGCGATCATCGGCCCGCGCCGATTCTGCTGCATTTCCAGCACGGCGAAGCCGTAGGTGATGGAAGAAAACAACAGCAGCGTGGTGTTCACCGCCACGATCGGCAATTCCAGCACCTCGGCGGCGGAAGGCCCGCCCGCGTATTCGCGTCCCAGCACGCCGTAGGTGGCGAACAGGCAGGCGAAGATCAGGCAATCGCTCATCAGGTACAGCCAGAAGCCGAGCAGCGTGGCGTTTTCCGGATGATGGCCTTCGGTGACATGGAAGCGCAGCGTTTCTTCCGCCCCGCCGCCTCCGCTCACGGTCATCGTCGTCATGGCTAGGCTCCAGCGTGGGCGGCTTCGACGCGCCGCACTTCGTCGGCGGGGATGTAATAGTCGCGGTCGTAGTTGAAGGTGTGATGGATCGCCACCGCCAGCAAGGCGACGAACGACACCGCCGCGATCAGCCACATGTACCAGACGATGGCGAAGCCGAAGATGAAACTCAGCACCGACAGATACACACCCGTGCCGGTGTTCTTCGGCATGTGGATCGGCACGAAGCCTTCCACCGGCCGGCGCCAGTTGTACTGCTTCATCTGCCACCAGGTATCCACGTCGTGCACCTGCGGGGTGAAGGCGAAGTTGTACGGCGGTGGCGGCGAGGAAGTGGACCATTCCAGCGTGCGTCCGTGCCATAGATCGCCAGTGGCATCGCGCAGCTTGTCGCGACGCAGGATGCTCACCGCGAACTGCACGATCATCGCCGCGATGCCGAGCAGGATCAGCACCGCGCCGAAGGCGGCGATCTCGAACCAGATCTGCAACGACGGATCGTCGATATGGCGCAGGCGGCGCGTCACGCCCATCAGGCCAAGCAGGTACAGCGGCATGAAGGCGAAGTAGAAGCCGACCACCCAAAACCAGAACGACACCTTGCCCCAGAACGGATCGAGCCGGAAGCCGAACGCCTTGGGGAACCAGTAGTTGATGCCGGCGAACATGCCGAACAGCACGCCGCCGATGATCACGTTATGGAAATGCGCGATCAGGAACAGGCTGTTGTGCAGCGAGAAATCCGCCGGCGGCACCGCCAGCAGCACGCCGGTCATGCCGCCGATGGCGAAAGTCACGATGAAGGCCACCACCCACAGCATCGGCACGTCGAACACGATGCGCCCGCGGTACATGGTGAACATCCAGTTGAAGATCTTCGCCCCTGTGGGAATGGAGATGATCATCGTGGTGATGCCGAAGAACGCGTTGACGCTGGCGCCCGAACCCATGGTGAAGAAGTGGTGCAGCCACACCAGGTACGACAGCACCGTGATCACCACCGTGGCGTACACCATCGACGCATAGCCGAACAGGCGCTTGCGCGAGAACGTCGAAGTGACCTCGGAGAACACGCCGAACGCCGGCAACACCAGGATGTACACCTCCGGATGCCCCCACACCCAGATCAGGTTGATATACATCATCATGTTGCCGCCGCCATCGGCGGTGAAGAAATGCGTGCCCGCGTAGCGATCCAGCGCCAGCAGCGCCAGCGTGGCGGTCAGCACCGGGAAGGCGGCCACGATCAGCACGTTCGCGCACAACGCGGTCCAGGTGAAGATCGGCATCTTCATCATCGTCATGCCCGGCGCGCGCATCTTCACGATGGTGGCGATCATGTTGATGCCCGATAAGGTGGTGCCGACGCCGGCTATCTGCAGCCCCCAGATCCAGTAGTCCACGCCGCTGTCGGGGCTGGAGGAAAGCTCGGACAACGGCGGATACGCCAGCCAGCCGGTGCGCGCGAACTCTCCGATGAACAGCGAAGTCATCACCAGCAGCGCGCCGGATACCGTCATCCAGAAGCTGAAGTTGTTGAGGAACGGAAACGCCACGTCGCGCGAACCGATCTGCAGCGGCATCACGTAGTTGATCAGGCCGGTGATCATCGGCATGGCGACGAAGAAGATCATGATCGTGCCGTGCGCGGTGAAGATCTGGTCGTAGTGCTCGGCCGGCAGGTAACCCTCGTGCGGGCCGAACGCCACCGCCTGCTGCGCACGCATCATCAGCGCATCGGCGAAACCACGCAGCAGCATCACCAGCGCCAGCACGATGTACATGATGCCGATCTTCTTGTGATCCACGCTGGTGAACCATTCGCGCCACAGGTAACCCCACAGCTTGAAATAGGTGACCAGCCCCAGCACAGCGATGCCGGCGATCGCCACGCCAATGAAGGTAACGATCAGGATCGGCTCGTGATAGGGAATCGATTCCCAGGTGAGTCGCCCGAAAATCAGCTTGGCCAGATCGGGATGTTGGAGAGTCATCGCACCGGCGCCTTGTTCACTGTGGATGGGCCATCGTCGGCATGGCTGCATGCTGGTCCGGCGACACGGCGGCCTCCGATGCATTGGCGGGCTCTGGCGTACGCAACATGTTCATGCAGGCCGCGCCCGGTTGCACGCAGCGATTGAGAATGGACGCGTAAAGTCCCGGCGCCACGCTACCGTAATAGCGCACGGGCTCGCGCTCGCTCGGCGCTTCCAGCTTGGCGTATTCGGCGTGGTCCAGCGTGCCGCCGCCGCTCTTGGCATGCGCCACCCACTTGGCGAAATCGTCCTCGCTCATGCCGTGGAAGGTGAAGTTCATGTACGAGAAGCCGGCGCCGCTGTAATTGGCGGAAAAACCCCAGTAATCGCCGGGTTTGTTGATCACCGCCTGCAGCGTGGTCTGCATGCCCGGCATGGCGTAGATCTGTCCGGCCAGCGCCGGAATGAAGAACGAATTCATTACCGTGGAGGCAGTGAGATTGAAATGGATCGGCCGATCCACCGGCGCCGCCAGCTCGTTCACCACCGCCAGGTTCTGCTCGGGATAGATGAAGAGCCATTTCCAGTCCAGCGCGACCACATCCACTTCCAGCGGCTTGGTGTCGACCGCCACCACCCGGCCGGGGCCGAGACGATCGAGCGGACGGTACGGATCGAGCTTGTGCGAACTCACCCAGGTGACCGCGCCCAGCGCGATGATGATCAACAGCGGCGCCGACCAGATCATCAGCTCCACGATGGTGGAGTGGTCCCAATCCGGATCGTAGTGCGCCTTCTGGTTCGAGGCCCGGTAATGCCAGGCGAACACCAGCGCCGTGATGATCACCGGCACCACGATCAGCAGCATCAGCACCAGCGCGATGATGATCAGGTTACGCTGCTGAAGCGCCAGATCGCCGGACGGCGACATCAACACCGTGTGGCAGCCCGTGAGCGCCAGGACGAGGGCCAGCAGTAGCAGTCCGCGGAGAGCCTTCATGGACATGACCGACGCAACCGAATGGGAGGGGGTACTGCTGGGTCGAAAGGTACGCCGATCGATGGGCGATGCGCAAATGGTCCGATCATCATCGGCGGTGTACTGCGACAATTCGCACGGCTGCGTGCGGGTGATGTCCGCTTCCATGCGAGGGTTGAAACAAGGGGTGCGACGGTCATGATGCATGCATGATGCCGAGTTGCGGCATGAATGCTTCGTCGTCGCAGCCTGGCCGAATCGTTATTCCGATGAAGGCCGGAGGTCGTGCGCGTCATACGCACATCGCGTTGAAATGCTTCGCGCTGCGCATTTGAAATGGACCCCGGCCTTCGCCGGGGTGACGTGCGGATAAGGACGACCAATCGCCGCACGACACAAAATAGACCCTCCCATCCCTAGCCTTGGCCGCGCAACGGTGCCATGCTGTCCCCGCCGCACCTCCCTATCCGAGCAACGACTATGTCCAGTACGTTTGAGGATCAGCGCGAACCAGCCGGCTTTTCTCCGGACGATCTTGGGCGCATCCATGCCCACGCCCGCCTGGCTCCCGGCGAGATCGCCGTCGGCGTCATCGTCGGGCGAACCGCGGAATATTTCGACTTCTTCGTGTTCGGCATCGCCTGCGTGCTGGTGTTTCCGTCGGTGTTCTTTCCGTTCGAAACCCGCCTGGACGGCATGCTGCTGTCGTTCGCGATCTTCTCGCTGGCGTTCGTCGCGCGCCCGCTCGGCACCACCCTGTTCATGGCCTTCCAGCGGCGCTGGAGTCGCGGCACCAAGCTGACCATCGCCATGTTCCTCTTGGGCAGCACCACAGCCGGCATGGCCTTTCTGCCCAGCTACAACGTGATCGGCGGCTGGGCCATCGGCCTGCTGACCTTCTTCCGCTTTCTGCAGGGCATCGCGCTGGGCGGATCGTGGGACGGCCTGCCCTCCCTGCTGGCGCTGAACACACCGCCGGAGCGACGCGGCTGGTACGCCATGCTGGGCCAGCTCAGCGCGCCGATCGGCTTCCTGATCGCCAGCGCGCTGTTCCTGTTCCTGCACGAGGAACTGGCCAGCGACGACTTCCTCAACTGGGGCTGGCGCTATCCCTTCTACGTCGCCTTCACAATCAACGTCGTGGCGCTGTTCGCGCGGCTGCGCCTGGTGGTGACGGAGGAATACACCCGCGCCATGGAAGAGCGCGAACTGGCGCCGATCGGCATCATCGCCATGCTGCGGCGGCAGGGCTACAACATCTTCGTCGGCGCATTCGCCGCGCTTGCCAGCTACGCATTGTTCCACCTGGTGTCGATATTTCCGCTGTCGTGGATCGTGCTGGGCACCACCCAGTCGGTACGCGCGGTGCTGACGATCCAGATCATCGGCGCGCTGGTCGGCATCTGCGGCACCGTCGCCTCAGGTGTAGTCGCCGACCGCATCGGCCGGCGCACCACGCTGGGCACCGCCGCCGCGCTGATCGGCGTGTTCGCGCTGTTCGCACCGTGGCTGCTGGGCGGCGGCCAGGCGGCGCAGGACGCCTTCATCCTGATCGGCTTCGGCTTGCTGGGCTTCTCGTACGGACAGGCGGCCGGCAGCGTCACCTCCAACTTCCAGATCCGCCTGCGCTATACCGGCGCCGCGCTCACCTCGGACTTCGCCTGGCTGATCGGCGCCGCGTTCGCGCCGCTGGTCGCACTGGGTTTGTCCGCACGCTTCGGCTTGGTGGCGGTAAGCGTTTATCTGCTCTCCGGCGTGGCGTGCACGCTGATCGCGTTGCGGGTGAACAAGGCGCTTGCCGAGCGGGAGTGATCGCGCATGAGCCCCTCTCCCTCCGGGAGAGGGGTTGGGGTGAGGGTACGAGCAGCGCGCGATCACCACCTTTGCGTTACACGTCGGCATCGCGCTTCGCCCGAACCCTCACCCGCCTCTCGGCACCCTCTCCCGGAGGGAGAGGGACTCACTAGGAAGTCGTTTTGCAAGTCACCCCATCAGGCGACGAATGAAATAGCTCGATCAAGCCGAGCGCAAAGCCGAGCTCGCCCGTTCGCAAAAAACACTCCCCACACCTCAAGCACAAAAACTGCACACCCCCTGTACGCCGCTCTGCCTAGGTTCCCATAAGAACTGCGTCGCCCAGCGCCCGCAGCACAACCGGAGCCAAGCGCATGAGCAAGCCAACTGTCGGAGACTTCATCGTCGAGCGATTGCACGACTGGGGCGTACGTCGTATCTACGGCTACCCCGGTGACGGCATCAATGGCGTATTCGGGGCGTTGAACCGCGCCCATGGCAAGATCGAATTCATCCAGGCGCGGCACGAAGAGATGGCCGCGTTCATGGCGTCCGCCCACGCGAAGTTTACGGGCGAGCTCGGCGTTTGCATCGCCACCTCCGGCCCGGGCGCGGCGCATCTGATCACCGGCCTTTACGACGCACGCATGGACCACATGCCCGTGCTCGCCATTGCCGGCCAGCAGGCGCGTGCGGCGCTCGGCGGGCATTACCAGCAGGAGCTGGATCTGTCGGCCATGTTCAAGGACGTCGCCGGCGATTTCGTGCAACTGGCGAGCGTGCCGGCGCAGGTGCGGCACATCGTGGATCGTGCGATTCGCATCGCCATGCATCGACGCACGGTCACGGCGATCATCTTGCCGAACGATCTGCAGGAAATGCCGTTCGAGCCGCCCGCGCGCAAGCACGGCACGGTGCATTCGGGCATCGGTTATCAGAAACCCAAGACGGTGCCGTACGAAGCCGATCTCAAGCGCGCCGCCGAGGTGCTCAATGCCGGCAAGAAAGTCGCGATCCTGGTCGGCGCCGGCGCGCTGCAGGCCACCGACGAAGTGATCGCCATCGCCGACAAGCTCGGCGCCGGCGCCGCCAAGGCACTGCTCGGCAAGGCGGTGTTGCCGGACGACCTGCCATGGGTGACCGGCTCGATCGGCCTGCTCGGCACCGAGCCCAGCTACAAGCTGATGACCGAATGCGACACGCTGCTGATGATCGGCTCGGGCTTCCCGTATTCCGAATTCCTGCCCGAGGAAGGCAAGGCGCGCGGCGTGCAGATCGACATCAAGGCCGACATGCTCAGCCTGCGCTATCCGATGGAAGTGAACCTGGTCGGCGACAGCGCCGAAACGCTGCGCGCACTGCTGCCGATGCTCGAGAAGAAGGAAGACCACGCCTGGCGCGACAACATCGAAAAATGGATGACCGACTGGTGGAAGAAACTGGAAGCGCGCGCCAAGGCCAAGGCCGAGCACGGCATGAATCCGCAGCGCACGGTGTGGGAGCTGTCGCCGCGCATTCCTTCCAACGCGATCGTCACCAGCGATTCGGGCTCTGTCGCCAACTGGTATGCGCGCGATCTGAAAATACAGCGCGGCATGATGTGTTCGCTGTCCGGCGGGCTGGCCTCGATGGGCGCGGCGGTGCCGTATGCGATCGCCGCCAAGTTCGCCCATCCGCAACGGCCGGTGATCGCGCTGGTCGGCGACGGTGCGATGCAGATGAACAACATGGCCGAGCTCATCACCGTCGCCAAGTACTGGCGCACCTGGGCCGACCCGCGCTGGATCTGCATGGTGCTCAACAACGCCGACCTCAACCAGGTCACCTGGGAACAGCGCGTGATGGAAGGCGATCCGAAGTTCGAGGCCTCGCAGGAAATTCCCTCCGTGCCGTATCACCGCTTCGCCGAGATGATCGGCCTGCGCGGCATTTACGTGGACGATCCCGAGCGCATGGGAACGGTGTGGGACGAAGCGCTGAGCGCGAACCGTCCGGTGCTGATCGAAGTGAAGGCCGATCCGGAAATTCCGCCGCTGCCGCCGCACATCACGCTGGCGCAGGCCAAGGCGTTCGCTTCCACGCTGATGACCGGCGATCCGGAGCAGGGAAACATGCTGAGCGATACCGCGCGGCAGGTGTTGAGCGCGGTGTTGCCTGGGCATAAGGACGGTGAGAAGTAGCGGTGCATTGATGCTACCGATTCGTCATTCCAGCGAAAGCTGGAATCCAGTGCCTTTTACGCCTGCCAAGTCGCTGGATCCCAGCTTTCGCTGGGATGACGCAGGTTCGGGCGTTCCGCGAATTCGGCAGAAATTTCTCCGAACAGCAAACAGCTCGGGCCAGAACGGCGGTATCGCAAAGATAGATACAAGGAACGAGCGATGACCCTCAGCCGCCAAACGTGGACCGGCGTCGCCTGCGCGCTGGCCGGCGTCGCCGCCGTGGCCGCCATCAGCCGCCAGCGCCGATCCGAACGCCTGCTGCATATCGAAACCTCGCGCGCCTTCAACCGCAGTTCCGCCCTGCTCGCCTGCTCGGTGCTCACCGACAGCGCCATGGAGCACTACCGCGGCGCGTTCTCCAACGTCGCCATGTACGTGCCGCCAGCGGTAGCCACGTTTTCGCTGCTGGCCGGTTTCCACGGCGGCGCCGATCGCACGCCGGCCACGCACACGGTGCGACACGCGATCTACTGGAGCGCCGCGCTCACCGGCCTGGCCGGCACCGGTTTTCATCTCTACAACGTGATGAAGCGTCCCGGCGGCTGGAGCTGGCAGAACCTGTTCTACGCCGCGCCGCTCGGTGCGCCGACTGCCTTGCTGTTGTCAGGCGCACTGGGCGCCGCCGCCGAACGCCTGCGCAACCAGCCTGCGCATGAACCTCGCTTGCTCGGCATGCCGGCGGGCAAGGCCTTGGGCTTGTTGAGCGGCATCGGCCTGGCCGGCACGGCGAGCGAAGCGGCGTTGCTGCATTTCCGCGGCTCGTTCCAGCACAAGGCGATGTATGCGCCGGTCAGCGTGCCGCCCGCCGCGTCCGCGCTGCTGCTGCATGCGTCGCTGACCAAACCACAACCGCGCTGGCTGGCGCGCGTGGTGCTGCAACTGACCTGGCTGGTCGGCTGGATCGGCACCGCGCTGCACGTGCGCGGCGTCGCGCGCCATCACGGCGGCTGGCGCAACTGGAGCCAGAACCTGTTCAACGGGCCGCCGGTGCCGGCGCCGCCGAGTTTCTCCGCGCTGGCGCTGGCCGGCCTGGCGGCGCTGCGCTTGCGCGAAGGAGAACGCCGATGAATCCGTACACTTCGCGTTATCCCGGCTATGACGTGCTGAACAAGCGCGACACGCCGTCGTGGGATGCGATCACGCGCAAGGTGATCGCGCAGCGCATGGCCACGCCGTCGGAACCGAGCTTTCTCGACGTCGTCCGCTGGCGCGCCCTGGAAGCGCTGTGCGCGTGCATCGTTCCGCAACCCGCCGATCGGCCGCCGGTGCCGCTGGCCGGGATGGTCGACATGCGGCTGCAAAAAAACGCCGGCGACGGTTTTCGCTATGCGCGGTTGCCGCCGTTGCGCGAGGCGTGGCTGATCGGCCTGCATGCGCTGGACGAGGAAAGCAAGGCGCGCCACGAGCTCCCGTTCGCCAGTCTGGAACGCGCCGCGCAGAACGCCTTGCTCAGCCAGATGCAGCACGGCGAACTGACCAGCTCACACTGGAAAGGCATGGATGCGCAGCTGTTCTTCACCCAGCGCGTGCTGCCGGACATCTGCGGTGCGTACTACTCGCATCCGTATGCGTGGAACGAGATCGGCTTCGGCGGTCCGGCCAATCCGCGCGGCTACGTGCGCATGTACTACGACCGCCGCGATCCGTGGGAAGCGGTCGAGGCCAAACCCGGCAAGGAACGGCAGGCGATGGAGAAAAACCGCCGTGTCCGCTGACGCGCAAGACGAACCGCGCGGCAAGCACGGCCGTGCGCCGGACGTGATGCGCGTGGGCGGCTGGATGCCGATGCGCGAATACCTGCAGAACGACGAGGTGGATTTCGCCATCGTCGGCACCGGCGCCGGCGGCGCCACGCTCGCCTGCCGGCTGGCCGAAAAAGGCTTCAAGGTGGTGGCCTTCGATGCCGGCGCATGGTGGCGGCCGCTGGAGGAATTCGCCTCCGACGAATCGCACCAGAAAAAACTGTTCTGGACCGACGAACGCCTGTGCGACGGCGAAGATCCGGTCAAGCTCGGCAACAACAACAGCGGCAAGGCCGTTGGCGGCAGCATGGTGCACTTCGCGATGGTGTCGCTGCGCTTCCGGCCGGAATGGTTCAAGGCGCGCAGCCAGCTCGGCTACGGCGTGGACTGGCCGCTGGATTGGCGCGAGATGTGGCATTACTACAGCATCATCGAAGACGCCTTGAAGATTTCCGGCCCGGTGAATTACCCGTGGGGCCCGGACCGAGGGCGCTATCCGTACCGCGCGCATGAATTGAATGCCTCAGCACTGGTGCTGGCGCGCGGCGCCGAAGCGCTCGGCATCGCCTGGACACCGACGCCGCTGGCGACCGTGTCCGCACCGCGCGGCCTGGCGCATCCGTGCGCGTACCGCGGCTTCTGCGTCTCGGGCTGCTCCACCAACGCCAAGCAGAGCACGCTCAACGTATGGATTCCGCGCGCACTGCAAGCCGGCGCGGAAATCCGCGACCTGGCGATGGTCGGGCGTGTCGTCGTCAACGATGCGGGCCGGTGCACCGGCGTGGAATATTTCCGCGAAGGACGCTGGCAGTTCCAACGCGCCAAGAACGTGGTGGTGGCCGGCTATGCCATCGAAACCCCGCGTCTGCTGCTGCTTTCGGCCACCAATCGCTTTCCCAATGGCCTAGCCAACAGTTCCGGCCTGGTCGGCAAGAACTTCATGGTGCAGTCGAACCAGGCGGTGTGGGGCGTGATGGATCAGGAGATCCGCTCGTACAAGGGTCCGCCTTCGCTCGCCATCACCGAACACTGGAACTACAACGACAAGAAGGATTTCTTCGGCGGCTACAGCTATATGAGCCAGGGTCCGCTACCAGTGATCTGGGCGCTCACCGAAGGCCGCCGCGGCTTGTGGGGCGACGCGCTGCTCAAGGACATGCAGCACTACAACCACTATGTGGGTTTGAAGATGGTCGGCGAAACCATGCCGCAGGAACGCAACTGCATCACCCTCGCCGACGAAAAGGACGACTACGGCCTGCCGATCGCACGCGTCACGCATTCGAACTGCGACAACGACCGGCACATGATCCAGCATGCGCTCGACTTCATGGAAACAGCCCTCGCTGCCGGCGGCGCGAAGGACATCTGGCGCGAAACCGACGACACCTGCCATCTCAACGGCACCGCGCGCATGGGCAGCGATCCGCAAACCAGCGTGGTGAACGCCGATTGCCGCAGCTGGGATATTCCGAACCTGTGGATCTGCGACGGTTCGGTGTTCCCCACCGTGGGCGGAGTGAATCCGTCGTTGACGATCCAGGCAATTGCCTACCGCACGGCGGACCGGATCGAAGCGCTGGCCAGCCGCGGCGAACTGTGATGCGGTGAACGTGTGCGAAAACGGCGCATGAAACATGGCCCGCGTTCCACATAACCACCGCACGCCGTTCACCCACGCATGACCTTTTCCCGCGCAGGATGATTTTCTGTAGCGCATTCCAGACGCCGCCATGCCCATACGCATCGAACCAGACATCATCCCGAGGGCGCTTCGATGAGCAGCGCCGCAGCGCAGATCGATCGCGTCGAGGCAACGGCCTACACCGTTCCCACCGACGCACCCGAAGCGGACGGCACGATCCGCTGGGACGCGACCACCATCGTGATCGCCGAGGTCCGCTGCGGCGATTACGAAGGGCTGGGCTACACCTATACCCACCGCGCGGCGGCGGCACTGATCGCCAAACCCTTGCGCGATTGCCTGCTGGGCGCCGACCCGATGGATATTCCGCGCCTGTGGCAGGCGATGCGCCGCAGCCTGCGCAACATCGGCAGCCCTGGTGTGGGATTGATGGCCATCTCCGCCGTCGATCACGCGCTGTGGGATCTGAAGGCCAAGATGCTCGGCGTATCGGTGGCGACGCTGCTCGGCCGTGTGCGCGATGCGGTGCCGGTCTACGGCAGCGGCGGCTTCACTTCCTACACCGTGGATCAGTTGCAGACGCAGCTCGCCGGTTTCGTGGAGCTGGGCATCGGGCGCGTCAAGATGAAAGTCGGCTCGCAGCCGTCGGACGATCCCAAGCGCGTGTTCGCGGCGCGCGAAGCGATCGGCGCGGATACCGGCCTGATGGTCGACGCGAACGGTGCATACACGCGCAAGCAGGCGCTTGCGCTGATGCAGCAGTTCGACGAGTGCAAGGTCGAATGGTTCGAGGAACCGGTGTCGTCGGACGACCTGGAAGGCCTGCACATGCTGCGTCAACACATGCCTTCGCGCACCGAGGTGGCGGCCGGTGAATACGGCTGGGATACCTGGTATTTCCGCCGCATGCTGGAGGCCGGCGCGGTGGACGTGCTGCAGATCGACGGCACCCGTTGCGGCGGCTTTACCGGCTTTCTGCAGGCCGCGGCGCTGGCGCAGGCCTACGGCGTTCCCAGCTCCGCGCACTGCGCGCCGCACCTGCACGCGCACGTGTGCTGTGCGGCGCCGGGTTTGCGCGATATCGAATATTTCCACGACCACGTCCGCATCGAGTCGATGTTCTTCGATGGCCTGCCGCAACTGCGTCATGGCGAGCTCGTCGTCGACGTCGGTCGCGCGGGCTTGGGGCTTACGTTGAAGAAGCAGGACATCGACGCCTATCGCGCCGATGCCTGAGGAGGTCAGCCATGCAGCATCATCTCATCCGACATGGTCAGGGCTCGCGCACGTGGTCCATCGTGCTGGACGCCGGCGAAGAAGTGGCCGGTTGCCTGCAGGCGTTCGCCCGCGCCGAAGTGCTCAACCCCACGCATTTCACCGCCACCGGTTCGCTGCAGGACGCCGTGCTGGGTCATCTCGCGCCGGGTGAGCACGATTTCCGGCGCGATCCGCTCGATCATCGCCTGCAGATCATCTCGCTGGCCGGCGACGTCGACCTGCACGACAGCCAGCCGCGGCTGCGCATGCGCGCCGTGCTCGGCGACAGCAACGGCGCCACCTTCGACGGTTATCTGCTGGAAGGCCATGCCGACGCCGGCCTGGAAGTGATCATGACCGAAGCCCCCGTGCAACTGCACAAGGATTACGACACCGACGCCGGCCTGGCGCTGTTCAAGCACAAGGAGAACTCCTGATGATCGCCACGCATACCGTCGGCAGCCGCTGCTGGGCCATCGCCGAAGGCTACATCCCCATCGATGAAAAGCCGAACGACGATCCGCGCCTGATGAGCCACGAATCGGCCTGCCTGCTCAACACCAACGATCGGGAAGCGCAGGTGACGCTGACGCTGTATTTCAAGGATCGCGAACCGGCCGGCCCGTACCGCGCCACCGTGCCCGCGCGCCGCACGCTGCATCTGCGCTTCAACGATCTTTCCGATCCCGAACCGGTACCGCGCGACACCGATTACGCCACGCTGATCGAATCGGATCTGCCGATCGTGGTGCAGCACACGCGCCTGGATGCGCGGCAAGAGGCGCTCGCGCTTATTTCCACCATCGCCTATGCAGGTGACTGAACATGACCAGAAAACCCGAAGTAGTGGTGATTACCGGCGCATCCGCCGGCGTCGGCCGCGCCACCGCGCAGCGCTTCGCCAAAGATGGCGCACGCGTGGCCTTGCTTGCCCGCGACAATCCTGCGCTGGAGCACGCCGCCAACGAGGTGCGCGAACTGGGCGGCACCGCGCTGCCGATTGCGGTGGACGTCTCCGATGCTGCGCAAGTGGAAGCGGCGGCCGAACGCATCGAGCAGGAACTGGGCCCGATCGATATCTGGATCAATTCGGCGATGGCGACCGTGTTTGCGCCGGTCAGCGAGACACCCGCCGAAGAATTCCGCCGCGCCACCGAGGTGACCTACCTCGGCACCGTGCACGGCACGCTGGCCGCCCTGAAGCGCATGCGCAGCCGCAACCGCGGCAGCATCGTGCAGGTGGGCTCGGCCCTCGCCTATCGCGCGATTCCCCTGCAGGCGGCGTATTGCGGCGCCAAGTTCGCCATCCGCGGCTTCACCGACGCGTTGCGCGTGGAACTGCTGCACGACCGCAGCAAGGTGCACGTGAC
>CBJMMB010000086.1:0-16663 GCA_966430775.1 uncultured Dyella sp.
AGTCTTCCCTCGAGGGAAACCGCATCAGGACGGGGGATCGGCCGGCGCCTAAGCTGCCGATGGTACTTGCTCGCGCGCGGGAACGCTACGGGCCGAGACGGCCTGCGGCTGCGTTGCGAAGCAGCATTTTCCGATGGGCTAAAGCCCATGCAAGATCAGACGATGCCCAGCTCCAAAGCCTTGAGCACAGCGCGGGTTCGATCGCGTACGCCAAGCTTGGAAAGAATATTGGACACATGGTTCTTCACCGTGCCCTCGGCCACCTTCAGAGAATTGGCAATTTCCTTATTACTGTAGCCACCGGACAGAAGGCGCAGGATCTCGGTCTCGCGCTCGGTCAGCGGATCGGGTTGCTCCAGGCTGGTGAACTGGTTGTGGATGCGGCCCACGCCGGCCAGCAGGCGCTGGGTGACCATCGGCGCCACCAGCGAGCCGCCGTTGGCGACGGTGCGCACCGCTTCCACCAGTTGCTCCAGCGACACGTCTTTCAACAGGTAGCCGCGCGCGCCGGCCTTCAGGCCCTGCAGCACCAGTTGGTCGTCGTCGAAGGTGGTGAGGATGATGGTCGGCGGCAGTTCGTTGCGCGCCGACAAGGCCTGCAGCACTTCCAGGCCGCTCATGTTGGGCATGCGCAGATCCAGCAGCACCACGTCCGGCTTGATGCGCGGAATATCCGACACCGCCTGCACGCCATCGGCGCATTCGGCCACCACGCGAATGTCTTCGGCCAGATCGAGCAGCGAACGCACGCCCTGGCGCACCAGGTTCTGGTCGTCGACGAGACAAACGGAAATCATCGCGGGTCCCTCACAGCAGGAATGGCTCGGCGGAGCCACATGGCATTCTGGCAAGTCATCAGGTCAGGCTCAATGCGGGTGGTTCGAACCGGGAGGGCGTATGCGCCAATACCGACGGCTCGCCCAATGGAAGACGGATGCTAAGGGCAAAACCCTGCCCCGGTTCGCTCTCCATGGTGACGCTGCCGCCGAATTCGGCCAGGCGCTCGCGCATGCCGGCCAGCCCGTTGCCGGGGGTGATGTCGCTGGCGCCGCGGCCGTCGTCGCGCGCACACAGGCTCAGCAGGTTCTCTTCTTCATACGTAAAGGAGAGCCACAGGTTGCGCGCGCCGGCGTGGCGGGCGGTGTTGGTAATGATTTCCTGCACGCAGCGCAGCAACACCTGCGCCCGGCGCGGATCCTCCACGCTGAAGCGCGGCGGGATGGTCAGGTGCACGTGCAGGCTGGGCACGCCGTCGATCAGGCTTTGCAGCGCCTGGGTCAGGTCGATCGCATCGTCCTGGCGCAGCTCGCTCACCGCCTCGCGCACGTCGGCCAGCAACAGGCGCGCCGTGCTTTGCGCCTTGCGCACGTGCACGGAGGCCGCTTCGTTGCTCAGATGGCTGGCCACTTCCAGATTGAGGCTGAGCGCGGTCAGGTGATGGCCGATCACGTCATGCAGCTCGCGCGCGATGCGCATGCGCTCGGCGATGCGGGTCGATTCGGCCAAGAGTGCGCGGGTGGCGCGCAATTCGGAATTGAGCCGCCGCTGCGCTTCGCGTTCCTCCGCCTGCTGGTTGGCCACGGTGGATACCACAAACACCAGGCCCGAGAACGCCGTATAGATGCACGCCTGCAAGAACGCGAGCGCGACGCTGTACTCGCGGAAAGTGGAGAACAGCGCCGCCAGGCACAGCGCCTGCAGCACCATCCACGCCACGCCGAGCCAGAACGGCACGATCCACGGCAGGATCACCGACACCACCACCAGCAGGATCGCCGAAAGTCCGCTGTGGCTGTACCAGCCCACCAGCAGCGCCGCCGCCGTCATCACCAGCAGGCCGCTCAGGCGCGCCCAGACATGCGTGCGCGAACCGAGATTCTCCGTGACCAGCAAATACATCACACCAAAAGCCAGATAGAAAAGCATGCACAGCAACTGGGCGAAATCCGGGCGATGCAGCAAATCCATCCGCTCGGTCGCCCAGCGGGTGAACAGCGGCGTGCCATCGCACAAATACGCGAACAGTCCGGTAACGCGCAGCAGCCGCTTGTGGTTGAAATTGGTGATCGCCATGCCCGGCATCATAGGCCGGCATGGGGGCGGGGTGTCATGCGCTTGAAGTCATGAAAGCGCCGGGGTGCGCCGGGAATCCGAAAGCTGCCGCAATTCTCTCTTGCGATTCCCGATTGACGTTTCCCGGCTCTTGCCGCCATTTACAAACCTTTTACATCCCGTTTCATGCCGCAACACGGGATGTGCCACCCCCTGCCACATGCCATAATGCGCCTCGATCTGGGCCGTCAGTCGGTCTTTTTAGCCACCTTCAATGCGGAGCAACGAATGGCCCTTGCCATCCGCGACGTGCGCGAGCACGACTTGGATGCCGTACTGGCACTCAACAACACTGCCGGTCGCTCCATCCTCGCCCTCGATGCCGAACGGCTGCGCTACTTCTACGAACACGCCGACTACTTCCGCGTGGCCGAGATCGACGGCCATCTCGCCGGCTTCCTGATCGCCCTGCGCGACGGCCGCGACTACGCCAGCCCCAACTATCACTGGTTCAGCCAGCACTATCCGGCGTTCGTCTACATCGACCGCATCGTGATCGCCAATGCGTACCGCCGCCACGGCCTGGGCCGCATCTTCTATTGCGACGTGAACAGCTACGCCGAAGTGCGCGTGCCGCTGCTCACCTGCGAAGTGTTTCTGGAGCCGGCCGACGACGTGGTCGTGCTGTTCCATGGCACCTACGGCTTCCAAGAAGTGGGCCAGCAGCGCATGGGCGAACGCGGGCCGCAGGTGAGCCTGCTCGCCAAGGACCTGCCCAGCTACGCCTACGTCCGCGACACCTATATCGAACACGACGGCCTGCCCGACCTGCCGTGGCTGGCCGGCCGCGATCTCCCCTTAGCCAACCAAGACGCAAAACCGCGCCGCCTCGCCGGAGAGCGGCGTTCATGAATGCAAAGATGGATATTTCCGACGCCTGCGATCTGCGTTTCGGGCAGGTCGGTATTGCCTGTGTACGTGTACGGCGGCCCGATGCGGCGGCCTTGTGCGAAGAACTGGAACGCCGCGTGCGTGCCGCGCCGCAATTGTTCTCGCGCGCCGCGGTGGTGCTCGACCTGAGCCATCTGCTCAATCTGCCGGACGACGGCACCGTCGACGCCCTGCTCGAAGCGGTGCGCAGCGCCGGCATGCTGCCGGTGGGGCTGGCCTACGGCACCAGCGCCACCGAAGCGCTGGCCCAACGCATGGGCCTGCCGCTGATCGCCAAGTTCCGTGCGGCGTACGAACCGGCCGATGGCGGCAGCATCGCGCCGCCCACGCCAACGCCCAGCGCGGCACCGGCGCCTGCGCCGGTACGCGAACCGGTGCTGTCGCAGCCGGAAGGCTCGGTCGGCGCGCAGCGCCACGACGGCACGGTGCGTTCGGGACAGCAGGTCTATGCGCGCGATCGCGACCTGGTCGTCACCGGCACCATCGCCAACGGCGCCGAAGTGATCGCCGACGGCAGCATCCACATCTACGGCAGCCTGAAGGGCCGCGCGATGGCTGGTGCGCAGGGCGATGCGAAAGCGCGTATTTTCATTTCGGATTTCCGCGCCGAACTGGTGGCCATCGCCGGCCATTACCGTGTGTTCGAGCAATTGCCGAAAGACCTGGAAGGCCAGTCCGTGCAATGCTGGCTCGATGGCGAAAAACTGCTGATTGCACCTTTGAAGTAAACAGTGCTCTGATTCGTTCAGAGCGCCTCAGACATTATTAGAAAAAAACATATCCGGAGATGAGCCTTGAGCGCTGAGATTATCGTTGTGACGTCCGGCAAGGGTGGCGTGGGCAAGACCACCACCAGCGCGTCGCTTGCCACGGGCCTGGCGATGAACGGCAAGAAAGTGGCCGTGATCGACTTCGACGTCGGCCTGCGCAACCTCGACCTGATCATGGGCTGCGAACGCCGCGTGGTGTACGACTTCGTCAACGTCATCCAGGGCGAAGCCAACATCAAGCAGGCGCTGATCAAGGACAAGCGTCACGAAAATCTCTACGTGCTGGCCGCCAGCCAGACGCGCGACAAGGACGCACTCACCCAGGAAGGCGTGGAAAAAGTGCTCGACGAGCTGAGCAAGGACGGTTTCGACTACATCGTCTGCGACTCGCCCGCCGGCATCGAGAAAGGCGCGCACCTGGCGATGTACTTCGCCGACCACGCGATGGTGGTGGTGAATCCGGAAGTGTCCTCGGTGCGCGATTCGGACCGCATCCTGGGCCTGCTCGCCAGCAAGACGCGCCGCGCCGAGCGCGACAACGGCAGCGTCACCCAGCACCTGCTGTTGACCCGCTACAACCCGGCGCGCGTCGAACAGGGCGAAATGCTGAGCGTCAAGGACGTGGAGGAAATCCTCGGCATCAACGTCATCGGCGTGATCCCCGAATCGGAAAACGTGCTGGCCGCCTCCAACTCCGGCGTGCCGGTGATCCTGGACGACAACTCGAACGCCGGTCAGGCCTATCGCGACACCGTGGCCCGCCTGCTCGGCGAAACCCGCCCGATGCGCTTCCTCGACGCACCCAAGAAGGGCTTCTTCCAGCGCGTGTTCGGAGCTTGAACGCCATGGGTATCCTCGATTTTCTAAAGCGCAAGCCGGAACCGACCGCCGCGGTGGCCAAAGAACGCCTGCGCATCATCGTGGCGCAGGAACGCTCCACCCGCGGCGCACCCGACTACCTGCCGCTGTTGCGCAACGAATTGCTCGAGGTCATCAAGAAATACGTCAACGTCGACCTCGAGGCGATCAACATCAATGTCGAGCGCGACAGCGGACACGAAGTGCTGGAGCTGTCGGTGGCGTTGCCCGATGGCAAGCCGGCGGGTCATCCCGCAGCGTGAGCACGTAGGTTGGGGTGCAAATCCCAACGTCGCCATCTACATGTGCATACCGATGTTGGGGTTTGCACCCCAACCTACGATAAGCGCGTCGCGCGATCGGCCACCACGCCATGACCTCCATCCTCCGCCTCGCCGACATCGACCAGCACGCCGTCGAGACCCTGCTCGCCCATTACGGCCTGAGCCTCACGCGGGTCGCCGCAGGCGAAGCCGTTCCCGGCAGCTTCTGGGGTGACGAGGAGGCCGGCATCATCGGCCACACCGTGTACGCGCGCGGCGACACGCCCATCCATTCGGTGCTGCACGAAGCCGGGCACCTGATCGTGCTGCCGCCCGAGCGACGCGCGGAAGTACACACCGACGCCACCGACTCGATCGAGGAAGAAGACGCCGTCTGCTACCTGCAGATCGTGCTCGGCGATGCGCTGCCCGGCGTGGGCCGCGCACGCATCATGGCGGACATGGATGCCTGGGGTTACACGTTCCGCCTCGGCTCGGCCCGCGCCTGGTTCGAGCAGGACGCCGAAAACGCCCGGACCTGGCTGATCGAGCACGGCTTGCTAACGCAGGCGGGCAAGCCGGTATAGTCACCGCCGCCTTTCATCCGCGAACTCACCGTGCTCAAGAACACGCGCTACTACGATCCGATCAACGACTTCCGCCGCGCCGTCGCGCGCCGGCTCATGCGCCTGGTGTTCGGCAACCACGGGCAGCCGACCGCCGAACCGCTGCCGGCCAGGGGCATCTATCGCATCCTGGTCTGCCATGTCAGCCACAGCCTGGGCAATACCTTGCTGCTGACACCGCTGCTGTCGGAGCTGGAAAAGACCTACCCCGCCGCGGAAATCGACATTCTTACGCGCAGCCCGGTCGCCAACGACGTGTATGGGCGCTTCTTCAATCTGCAGCGCATCTTCCGCCTGCCCGCGCATGGCGTGGGCCATCCGCTGCAGTTCTTCGGCACGCTGCGGCGCATGCGCAAGATCCGCTACGACCTTGCGATCGATGCCGATCCCTTGTCGCAGACCAACCGCCTGCTGATGCTGCTGTCCAATTCGACCTATACCCTCGGCTTCAGCAGCGCGAAGAAGCACGGCGAAATCACCCATCCGGTGCCGCTGCCCGAGGATGAAAACAAGGGACGGCGCCCGGTGTACCTGCTGCGCAGCGCGATCGGCAAGGACGTTGCGGCGGATTATCCGGTGCCGGACATCCGCCTTGGCGCGGACGAACGCGCACAAGGCAAGGCGGCGTTGATGCGTTCGCTCGCCACCACCGGCAGTACCTCCACCGGACGCGGCGTTATCGGCATCTTCGCCAACGCCACCGGCACCAAGCTGCTGGGCGAAGCGTGGTGGACGCGTTTCATCGCAGTGCTGGAAGCGGCGCATCCCGAGCACCGGATCGTGGAAATCCTGCCGCATTCGGGCGAGTCGATGCTCGGCTCGCGCTATCCGGCCTATTACTCCAGCGATCTGCGCAAACTTGCCTGCGTGCTGTCTGCTTTGGACGTCTATATCAGCTCCGACTGCGGCGTGATGCATCTGGCCTGCGCGTCGGATGTACCCACCATGGGCATCTTCACCGTCACCAAGGTCAGCGAATGGGGGCCGTATGGCCCGCACCGGCATGCGATTGCCGCGCACGGCCAGGAACCGGAAGACGTCGCCCGCGTGATTGCCGCCATGCCGGAGCTCGGCGCGTAACGTCCATGCCGGGATTGCATCCCGGCCTACACTTGCATCTTGGCTTGGGCTAGCATGCCCGGCACGATGCCTGTGTTGCCGGGTGAATGCACATGGGAGACAGCACAGCATGAGTTGGAGCGGTTTTCTTGCCGTCGGCTTCGGCGGCGCAATCGGTTGCTGGATCCGCTGGATGCTCGGCGTCCTGCTCAATCCCATCTTCCCTACCCTGCCGCTGGGCACGCTGGCCGCCAATCTTACCGGTGGCCTGATCATGGGTTGCATGATGGGCGTGATCGAACACTTCCAGACGCTTCCGCCGGAAGTGCGCCTGTTCATCATGACCGGCTTCCTCGGCGGGCTCACCACGTTCTCCACCTTTTCCGCCGAAGCGAACACGCTGTTGCTGCGCGGGCAGCTGATGTGGTTCGGCGCGCACGTAGCGGTGCATCTGGTCGGCAGCCTGGCCATGACGATACTCGGCATCTTTCTTACGCGTACGCTGTTGCATCATTGATTCGGAGTCGACCACGCCATGAGCATCGACACGTCGTTTCATGACATCCCGGCCAACGGCATCTTCCTGCGCTTCTATACCCACGTGCATGCCAGGCACGATGGATTGCTGATCTCCGAGTGGTTGCTGGAACTGGCCAAGCGCAACAAGCTCGGCGGCGGCTCGGTGTTTCGCGCCACCGCCGGCTTCGGCCGCCACGGCGTGCTGCATCACGAAGCCTTCTTCGAACTGGCCGACGATCTGCCGCTGAAGGTCGAATTCCTGCTCAGCGAGGCCCATGCGCAAACCTTGTTGCGCCTGGTGCGCGAAGCAGGCGTTGATCTTGTCTATGCGTGGTCGCCGGTACATTTTGGTGTCCTGGGCAAGGAACAAGAGGCATGAGTCCAGATTCACTGCGGCAGCGCGCCGCCGAATTGCTGGAAATGGCCGGCGTGCGCATCAACGGCCCCGCCCCCACCGATATCCGCGTGCATGATGAGCAGCTCTATGCGCGCGTGTTCGCGCACGGCTCGCTGGGTTTCGGCGAAGCGTATATGGATGGCTGGTGGGATGCGGAGGACATTCCAGGTCTTTTCACCAAGATTCTTTCCAGCCATCTGGACGAACACCTCAAGACGCTGGATACCTTGATCGCGCACCTGAAGGCGCGCTTCATCAACATGCAGCGCGGCCAGCACGCGTTCGAGATCGGCAAGGCGCATTACGACCGCGGCAACGACCTGTTCAAGGCCATGCTCGGCAAGCGCATGATGTATTCCTGCGGTTACTGGGCCAACGCCACCAACCTGGACGATGCGCAGGAAGCCAAGCTCGACCTGATCTACCGCAAGCTGCAGTTGAAGCCCGGCATGCGCGTGCTCGACATCGGTTGCGGCTGGGGCGAAGCGCTGAAGCTCGCGGCGGAACGCTATGGCGTCACCGGCGTGGGCGTCACCGTGTCGCAGGAGCAGACCGAGTTCGCGCGCGAGCTTTGCCAGGGCCTGCCGATCGAAATCCGGCTGCAGGATTACCGCGAACTCCACGAGCCGTTCGACGCGATCATGTCGATCGGCATGTTCGAACACGTCGGCGCCAAGAACTATCGCGAGTACTTCGAAGTGGCGCGCCGCTGCCTGAAAGACGACGGCCTGTTCCTGCTGCATTGCATCGGCACCAACCACGCGCCGGGCCGGCCCGATCCGTGGATCGAGAAATACATTTTCCCTAACTCGATGATCCCCGCCGCCAGCCAGGTCACCGCCGCGCTGGAAGGCTTGTTCGTGGTGGAGGACTGGCACAATTTCGGCGCCGACTACGATCGCACGCTCTGCGCCTGGCGCGAGAATTTCGATGCGGCATGGCCGATGCTGTCCAGCCGTTACGATGAACGTTTCCGTCGCATGTGGCATTTCTATCTGTCCGTCTCCACCGCCGTATTCCGCAGCCGGCGTGATCAGCTCTGGCAGCTCACCCTGAGCCCGCACGGCGTACCCGGCGGGTATCGCGTCCCACGCTGAGTCCTTGCATGTCACTTCATAAACGTTTGCTGGTCCTGCTTCCGCTGCTGTTCCTGCTGTGCGGCAACACCATTGCGCGACCGGCGATGTGGCAGGCGAAGTTCGGCAATAGCACGGTGTACCTGTTTGGCACGGTGCACTTGTTGCCGAACGATACCGACTGGCGTTTTCCAGCCTTGAACGATGCGCTGTCGAAAAGCCAGACGCTCTACATCGAACTCACCGACGACGACCAGGCCAGCATGACCGCGCTGGTGATGCGCTACGGCATGGACACCGAGCACCCGCTTTCCACGCTGCTGAGCGATAGCGACAACACCGCACTGGGCAAGGCCGCGCAACTGGCCGGCCTGCCCGGTGGCACCACCGCGCTGCAACCGATGAAGCCATGGCTGGCCGCATTGACGCTGGCGGTGGCGCCATTGATGAAGGCCGGCCTCGATCCCGCCGCCGGCGTGGACAAGCAATTGCAGGCGCAGATGACACGCGCCGGCAAGCCGGTGCATGGCCTGGAAACGGCGGAACAGCAGATCCGCTTTCTCGCCGACCTGCCCGAGCCGCTGCAGATCGCGTTCCTGCGTGACACCTTGCGCGATGTCGAAAAGGACAAGGCCGAACTGCTGTCGCTGATCGATGCATGGAAGCGCGGTGACGTGGCCGCCATCGCCAAGCTGGAAAACGACGAGCTCAAGACCAAGGAACCGGCGCTCTACCAGAAGCTGCTGGTGCAACGGAATCAGGACTGGGCGGCGCGGATCAAGGACATGCTGCGGCAACCGGGCACCACCGTGTTTGTGGCGGTGGGTGCGGCGCATCTGGCCGGGCCCGATAGCGTGCAAGCGCAGCTGGCGAAGATTGGGGTGGTGGCGCAGCAGGATTGATACGCCACACGATCGCGAAAAACGACAGTAGGTTGGGCTGAGGCGCAACCGAACCCCAACATCGCCATGTGCATTTCCACGTTGGGGTTCGGCTTCGCCTCAGCCCAACCTACGTGGAGTTTCCTAGAACGATGCGGTGATCGGCTTCGGCGCAAACGGAAAACGCGGCATATGGATCGTGTATGCATCCATCTTGCCCAGGTCCGTATAGGTGGCGGTCAACATCGCGCCATTGAACCCGACGTCGATCTGATACACATGCCCCGCCTGCACGTCGTCGATGGTCACCTGCTGGCGATTGAGCTGGTGCGAGTTCGACAAGGTGAGCTTGATCACCTGCTTGCCCGGCAGCACACGGACCCATGGGGTCTTGCCACCGTTGAATTTTTCCCAGGTGGCGACCTGGTTCACGCCGGTGATGCCGCAGATGTACGGGGACGGCTGGGCGCACACGACCAAGGCGGTGTCCGCCTGCGGATGATCCTTCTGCGCGTACCCCAGCAGCGGATGCCGGCCGGCGAAATGCGAGCAGCCCGCCATCAAAACGCAGGTCAGGACAACGGCGGCACGGCGTGGAGAGCGCATGATTCACCCGGAAGGCATTGATAGCGCAGCATTCTAGCCCAAGCACCCGCGCATCTGGCACCATCTCCCGGTTGTCATGCCCCGGCCGTCCTACCCCATGAACCTGCAAGCCAATTACGAACAGATCCCGCTCAAGGAATACGCCGAGCGGGCCTATCTCGATTATTCGATGTACGTGGTGCTGGACCGCGCCCTGCCCTTCGTGGGCGACGGCCTGAAGCCCGTGCAGCGCCGCATCATCTACGCGATGAGCGAGCTGGGCCTGGCGGCCAGCGCCAAGCCGAAGAAATCCGCGCGCACCGTCGGCGACGTGATCGGTAAGTTCCATCCGCATGGCGACAGCGCCTGCTACGAAGCGATGGTGCTGATGGCGCAGCCGTTCTCGTACCGCTATCCGCTGATCGACGGCCAGGGCAACTTCGGTTCGCCCGACGATCCGAAAAGCTTCGCGGCGATGCGCTACACCGAATCCAAGCTCAACCCGATCGCCGAGGTGTTGCTGGCCGAACTCGGCCAGGGCACGGTGGACTGGGCGCCGAACTTCGACGGCACGCTGGAAGAACCGAGCTGGCTGCCCGCGCGTCTGCCGCATGTGCTGTTGAACGGCTCGATGGGCATCGCGGTGGGCATGGCCACCGATATTCCGCCGCACAACCTGCGCGAAATCGCCAGCGCCTGCATTCGCCTGCTGGACGATCCGGACGCCACCGTCGCCGACCTTTGCGAGCACGTGCGTGGCCCCGATTATCCGACCAAGGCGGAAATCATCACCTCGCGCAACGAACTGCTCGCGATGTACGAGAGCGGCAGCGGCTCGATCCGCGCGCGCGCCGTGTATGCGCACGAAGACGGCAACATCGTCATCACCGCGCTGCCGCACCAGGTGAGCCCGTCGAAGATCCTCGAGCAGATCGCCGCGCAGATGCGCGCGAAGAAACTGCCGATGATCGAAGACCTGCGCGACGAATCCGATCACGAAGACCCGATCCGTCTGGTGATCGTGCCGCGCTCCAATCGCGTGGACGTGGACGAGGTGATGCAGCACCTGTTCGCCACCACCGATCTGGAAAAGAGCTTCCGCGTCAATCTCAACATGATCGGCCTGGATCTCCGGCCGCAGGTGAAGAACCTCAAGCGCATTCTCACCGAGTGGCTGAGCTTCCGCATCGACACGGTGACGCGCCGCCTCAACCATCGCCTGGCCAAGGTCGAGCGCCGCCTGCACCTGTTGGAAGGCTTGCGCATCGCCTACCTCAACCTCGACGAAGTGATCCGCATCGTCCGCACCGAAGACGAACCCAAGCCGGTGCTGATGGCGCGCTTCAAGCTCAGCGAGGAGCAGACCGACTACATCCTCGAAACCAAGCTGCGCCAGCTCGCACGCCTGGAAGAGATGAAGATCAACGCCGAGCGCGACCAGCTCGAAGAAGAACGCGCCAAGATCAACGTGCTGCTGAAATCGCCGGCCAAGCTCAAGGGCCTGATCAAGGAAGAACTGCGCGCCGACGCGACCAAGTTCGGCGATGATCGCCGCTCGCCGCTGGTGCAGCGCGAAGCCGCGCAGGCGCTGGACGAAAGCGCACTGGTCGCCAGCGAACCGGTCACCGTGGTGCTGAGCCAGAAGGGCTGGATCCGCGCCGCCAAGGGCCACGACGTCGACGCCGAAGGCCTGTCGTATCGCGAAGGCGACAGCCTGCTCGCCACGGTGAAGACACGCACCACGCAGCAAGTGGCGGTGATCGACTCCACCGGCCGCAGCTATTCCACGTCGGCGCATACGCTGCCTTCCGCACGCGGCAATGGCGAGCCGCTGACCGGCCGCTTCACGCCGCCGGCCGGCGCACGTTTCGATGCGATCGCCGCGGGCGACAACGATACGCGCCTGGTGCTCGCCACCGATTTCGGCTACGGCTTCGTGACGCGATTCGAAGCGTTGACCGGACGCAACAAGGCCGGCAAGCAGATCATCTCGCTGGGTGATGGCGCACGCGTGCTCGCCCCGCAGGTGAGCGCCGATCCGGCACGCGATCGCATCGTGGTCGCCACCACCGATGGCCACTTGCTGATGTTCTCGGTGGCCGAACTGCCTGAGCTCGACAAGGGCAAGGGCAACAAGCTGATCGAGATTCCCAAGGCCAAATTGAGCAGCGGCGACGAGCGCGTGGCGGGTGTCGCCGTGGTCACCGAAGGCAAGGGCGAAATCACGCTGTACGCCGGTCAACGCAAGCTCACGCTGCGCTGGGCCGACCTGGTCGAGTACGGCGGCAATCGCGCCACGCGCGGCAATGTGCTGCCGCGCGGCTTGCGCCGCGTGGAGCGCATCGAGACAAGTGGTTAATGCGTAGGTTGGGGTGCAAACCCCAACACCGCCATTTCCAAACATCGCGACGTTGGGGTTCGCACCCCAACCTACGCTTGAATGGAACTTCGTCCGCCCGCAAGTCGTCGAACGGACATGTGCACGGCAAGGTATTGCCGTGCGTTATGTGCGTGACGTACCCCGGAGCATCCTGATGAAAAGCCGCGTCCTCATCGCCCTGGCCGCAAGCCTGCTGGTTACCGCCGCCTGGGCGCAGTCGAGCGGCCAGCCGTTGAATCTGAAGCTGCCCGCCAACGGCTACCAGGGCTATCCGGCATCGAGCTCCACGGCGGCGCAACCGGCCTCGTCCAGCACGTCCGCCAGCCATGCCAAGAGCGCGGTGACCGTGAACGGCCATCCGGCCTCGACCAGCCCCGCGCCGGGCGTCTATTACGGCGATACCAGCGGCAGGCGCGGCAACGACGTGGGGACCGTGCCTGCATGCGACGACTCCACCTACAACAAGACCCAGGTGCATGGTTCGGTCGGCATGGGCGTCGTCAGCGGCAGCCATATCGGCACCGGCAACTACCAGTCCGGCACGGTCAGCATGGTGCAGAACATGGGCAGCTGCGATCACCCCACCGGTTCGATGGGCATTTCGATCGGCGTCAGCCGCCTGGGCGGCTTCGGCCGACACTGATGGCGTAGGTGCAGGCGTAGGTTGGGTTAGCGCAGCGTAACCCAACAAATCCCACGTTTTCGCCGAACATCGTTGGGTTACGCCGCGCTAACCCAACCTACCGAACTCCCGCCGAAAGCACCTAGAAAGCCGCCACCCACACACTGCCGAACTATTCAGTCCGCAGTAGAAACCCCAGTGATCCAAAACGTCGAATTCCGCTTCGAAGGTGGCCGTAGCGGCGTGCTGCTCATTCACGGCCTCACCGGCACGCCCACCGAGATGCGGCTGGTCGGCAAGGGGCTGAACCGTGCGGGTTTCAGCGTGTACGGCATGCAACTGGCGGGCCATTGCGGCGACGTGCCGGACCTGCTCGCCACCGGCTGGAAGGATTGGTACGCCAGCGTGGAAGCCGCCGCCGACACATTCCGCAACGAAGTGGATCACCTGTTCGTAGCCGGCCTGTCGATGGGCGCGATCCTCGCGCTGAAGCTTGCGGCGGAGCGCCCGGAATGGGTGCGCGGCGTGGGCGTCTACGGCGCCACTTTCCGCTACGACGGCTGGGCCGTGCCGTGGTATGGCCGTCTTTCCTTCATGTTGCCGCTGATCGGGCGCCTGGGGTTCGGCAAAAACCGCATGGTGCATGAGAACGAGCCCTATGGCCTGCGCGACGAACGCCTTCGCGCGCAGATCAGCGGCCTGATGCTCGGCGGCGACAGCGCGGCGGCCGGCCTGCCCGGCAACCCGTGGCCCTCGTTGGCCGAGATGTACAACATGGCCGCGGTGGTCAAGCGCGAGCTGCCCAAGGTGACGGCGCCGTGCCTGATCGCGCACGCCACCGAAGATGACGTGGCCAGCGTGGAGAACGCGCACCTGGTGGCGCGTTCAGTATCTGGCCCGGTGGACATGCTGCTGTTGGAAGACAGCTATCACATGATCACCATCGATCGCGAACGCCGCGTGCTGGTCGATCGCTCGGTGGAGTTCTTCTCCAAGATCGCCGCCACCTGTTCGCCCAGCGCGCTCGCTGCGGCCTGAACCTGGTTTCGCACGTGTCTGCGCTCATCGCCACGCTGTGGCTGATCAACGTGACGCTCGATACCGGCGGCCAGCTCGCCTTCAAGGCGGCGGCCGGCGATCCGCGCGCGGGCGACGGCATGGCGCGCTGGCGCTACATGGCCAGCCGCCCATGGCTGTGGCTGGGCCTGCTGGCGTACGCGCTGCACTTGCTGTCGTGGATCGCGTTCCTGTCGCTGGTCGATCTTTCCAAGGGCATGCTGCTGGCCTCCATCAACATGGTGGCGATCATGCTCGGCGGGCGCCTGCTGTTCCGGGAAAAACTCACGCCGCTGCGCGTGGCCGGCATTCTGCTGGTGAGCGCGGGCGTGGCGATCGTGGGAGCGAGCGGATGAGCGCCCACGCACGCACCTGGCGTTTCTACCTCGGCGGCTTTGCCTTGCTGCTGGCTTTCGACACGCTCGTGCAGGTGAGCTTCAAGCTGACCGGCGCACATGCGTTTCCGCCGGAAGCGAGCTGGGCCTGGGTGCTGCGCATCCTCGGCCAGCCGTGGATCTACGTCGCCCTGGTCGGCTATGTCGGCAACTTCTTCACCTGGATGAGCCTGCTCAAGCATGCGCCGATCGGCCCGGCCTTCGCCGCGTCGCACCTGGACGTGGTGAGCGTGATGCTGGCCTCGGCATGGATATTCCACGAAGCACTCACGCCGATGCGCCTGGCCGGCGCCGGGGTGATCATGCTGGGCATCCTGTGCCTAGCGCTGGCCGAAAGCGGCGCGCATCCGGAGCACGACGCGCCGACGGAAGCCAAGGGCGCGCTCGGGGTGATCGCGGGCGATTGATTTCGCGCGAGCGGCCATTCGAGAACTGCAAGGTTCAGCTATCGCACGCGACGATGTATCGTGCCCCCGGCAAAGCGCGATGAACGAACGAGCCGGGGAACATAAAAAATTACGCTTCCCGCTCATATGGACAATGCACGCGCGCTTCGTCACGCTTGGAGCAGGGGATCAACGGGGACGTTTTCATGAGCCAAGTGCAACAAGAAGTTTTCGAGATCATCAGCAAGCAGGCGAAGATCGACATCGGCACCATCAAGCTCGAATCCACGCTCAAGGATCTGGGCATCGCCTCGCTGGACGCGATCGAAGTGATTTTCGACATCGAAGAGCATTTCAACATCAACCTGCCCAACGAAGACGTCAACTTCGAGAGCGGTACCGTCGGCGACCTGATCGCTGCCGTGGAACGCCAGGTCGCGCAGAAACCCGCCGACAGCTGATATGCGCCGTATCGTGATCACCGGCATGGGCGGCATCTGCGCGCTCGGCCACAACGTTCCGGATATCTGGCAAGCGATGACCGAGGGCCGCAGCGGCATCGCGCCCTTGCAGCATTTCGATTCCAGCCTGATGCGCGGCAATCCGGTCGGCGCCGAGATCGCCGATTTCGAACCGCTGGCGTTTATCGAGGAAGCGAAACTGCCGTTCCTCGATCCGCTGAGCCAGTACGCATTGGTCGCCGCAGGTGAGGCGATCCGGCAGGCAGGCCTGGATTTCCGCAACGAGCGCGCCGCGCGCACCGCCGTGGTGGTCGGCACCGGCGCGGCTGGCGAAGAAACCCGCGACGGCTTGTACCGCAAGCTTTATGCGGAAAAATCCGGCCGTTTTCACCCGCTGGGCATCGTGCGCATCATGAGTAGCGCGCCCTGCAGCCAGATCAGCATGGCGCACGGCATCACCGGTCCCACTTTCACCGTGGCCAGCGCGTGCGCGTCGTCCAATCACGCCTTTGCACAGGCCGCGATGATGATACGCGCCGGCCTGGTCGACACCGCCGTGGTCGGCGGCACCGAAGCCTGCATTACTCCCGGCGTGATGCAGGCATGGGAAGCGATGCGCGTGCTGGCGCCCGATACCTGCCGCCCGTTCAGCGCCAACCGCCGCGGATTGGTGCTGGGCGAAGGCGCCGCGATGTTCGTGCTGGAGACGCTGGAAAGTGCGCAGGCACGCGGCGCGACCATCCTGGCCGAGCTGGCTGGCGTGGGTATGAGCGCGGATGCCGGCGACATCGCCGCCCCTTCGGACATCGGCGCGGCGGCCGCCATGCAAGCAGCACTGAACGACGCCGGCATGCAGCCGAACGAGATCGACTACATCAACGCACACGGCACCGGCACGGCAGCCAACGATTCGACCGAAACGCGCGCCATCCACACAGTGTTCGCCGAACACGCGCGACGCCTTGCCGTAACGTCGACCAAGCCGATGCACGGCCATGCACTCGGCGCGGCCGGCGCATTGGAAATGCTTGCGGTCGTCGGCGCACTGCGCCACGCCATCGTGCCACCCACCCTCAACTACGTTGCGCCCGATCCTGCCTGCGATCTGGACTACGTGCCGCATGAAGCGCGCGCCATGAACGTGCGTGCGGCGCTGAGCAATTCGTTTGCGTTTGGCGGGTTGAATGCCGTGGTGGCGGTGCGCCAGGCACCGTAGGTTGGGGTACAAACCCCAGCGTATCGTGTTTGTAGATCGCCGTGTTGGGGTTCGCACCCTGATATATCCCCACGTTTTGCTTTGCGCTCCTTACTCTGCAAAGACGAAAA
>CBJMMB010000087.1:0-16603 GCA_966430775.1 uncultured Dyella sp.
GAAACTCAAATCCGAAATCAACGTCGTGCCCTACATCGACGTGATGCTGGTGCTGTTGATCATCTTCATGGTTACCACGCCGATGCTCAACTCGAACGTCGACGTCAACCTGCCGCAGGCCAACGCCAAGTCGCTGCAGGACAAGAAGGAGCCGGTGATCGTCTCGGTCGACACGCAAGGCCAGATGTATCTCACCCTGGGCACTAGCAAGAAGGAACCGATCGACGCCGATGCGCTGAAGGTGAAGGTCGGCGCGTTCGTCAAGCAGAACCCGGACGTGAGCGTGCTGGTCGCCGGCGATCGCGACGGCAAGTACGACGGTGTCTACAACGTATTGGCCCTGCTGCAGCAGGCAGGGGTGGCCAAGGTCGGTCTGATGAGTGCGCCGGAGTCGGGCAAGCCGAATGGACGACCGTAACGCCAAGGGCACTCCGCTCGCGGTCGCGTTATCGGCCGTGCTCCATCTGGGTATCGTCGCCTTCCTGTTCCTGGCGATGCTGCCCTGCACGTCGTACGAAAAATTCCTCACCGAGCTGCACCTGCCCAACCCCATCACCTGCACGCCGCCGCCGCTGCAGCTCAGCGGTCCGGTGATCGAAGCCACGCTGCTGGGCAATACCGCCGCGCCGCCGCCGAAGTCGGAGAAGGCGAAGCCGGTGCCCAACACCGTGCCGCCACCGCCCTCGGTGCCGCCGCCGCCACCCCCGCCGATCGAGCAACCCAAGGTCAGCCAATTGCCGCCGCCGCCGGAGCATCCGGATGTGGTCGACCAGGAGCGCGTGGTGCAGGAAGGCCTGCAGAAGGCCGAGAACGCCAAGAAGGAACAGGAAGAAAAGCAGCGTCAGCGCCAGGCTGAGCTGGACGCCCAGGCGGCCAAGAGAAAGCAGGCTATTGAAGAGTATG
The DNA here is from genome assembly GCA_966430775.1 of uncultured Dyella sp. Taxonomy (GTDB): domain Bacteria; phylum Pseudomonadota; class Gammaproteobacteria; order Xanthomonadales; family Rhodanobacteraceae; genus Dyella_B. The sequence goes on from CBJMMB010000087.1 coordinate 904, forward strand.
ACAAGTTCATGGCGCAGGCCGAAGCCGCGAGCAAAGATGTCCGGAAGGACACCAATAAGGCTAAGCAAGCGGCGCAGCAGCTCGCAGACCTAAAGAACGCACAGTTGAACGGCCTGGAAAACCTGCCCAACGCGGACCAGCGCCAGACCGGCAACAATTCCAACAGCACGCTGCTTTCGCAATATCTGGCGGCAGTTCAGAACGCCGTCACGCAGAATTGGATCAGGCCGGATAACATGCCCAACGCTCCATGCGTGGTCCACATCGTGCAGATTCCCGGTGGCAATGTGCTGAGCGCCAAGGCATCGCCCAATTGTCCTTACGACGCGGCCGGCAAGAAATCCGTCGAGGATGCCGTGCTGCGCGCGCAGCCGCTGCCCTACAAGGGCTTCGAAAGCGTGTTCCACCGCGACATCGATTTCACCTTCATACCGCAGTGAGCAAGCCCATGCGCAGATCATCCCGATCGCTATTTACCCTCATCCTGCTGCTCGTAGCAGGCCTGGTCGCGGGCCCCGCCGCGGCACAGCAGTCGTTGAACGTGCAGATCGTCGGCGGCGTGAAATCGGCCACGCCGGTGGCGGTGGTGCCGTTCGCCCAGCAGGGCGCACCGCTGCCCACCGACATCGCCGACGTGATCCGCAACGACCTCAACCGCTGCGGCAAATTCCGCTCGCTGGCGGTGAGCGAGATCGTCGAACAGCCCAGCCAGGGCTCGGATATCAAGTTCGCCACCTGGCGCCTGCTCAAGCAGGACTACATCGTGATCGGCCGCATCAAGGATGCCGGCAACGGCATGGTCACGGTGGAATACGAGCTGTGGGACGTGAACCGCCAACAGCGCCTGCTGGGCGAGGCCATGTCGCCGGCATCCACCAGCGACCTGCGCAGCGTGGCGCACCAGATCGCCGACAAGATCTACGAGAAGATCACCGGCGTGCGCGGCGCGTTCTGGACGCGCATCGCCTACATCACCATGGTCGGCAGCGGCAACAACGCCAACTATTCGCTGATCGTGGCCGATTCCGATGGCTACAACCCGCAGGTGGTGGCGCGCTCGCATGAGGCGCTGCTGTCGCCCAAGTGGTCGCCCGATGGCACGCGCATTGCCTACGTGTCGTTCGAAAGCGGCAACTCGGCAGTCTATATCCAGAACATCACCACCGGCTCGCGCCAGCTGATTTCCGGCCGCGCCAAGGGCATCAACAGCGCCCCGGCCTGGTCGCCGGACGGCACCAAGCTGGCCCTGTCGCTCTCCTATACCGGCAACCCGGAAATCTACGTGATGGATCTGGCCAGCCGCCAGGAAACCCGCCTGACCCGCAGCCTGGCGATCAATACCGAGCCGGTCTGGTCGCCGGATGGCCAGAGCATCTACTTCACCTCCGACCGCTCCGGCCGCCCGCAGATCTACCGCATCGCCGCCAGCGGTGGCACGCCCGAGCGCATCAGCTTCCAGGGCCAGCAGAACCTGGATGCGGCGATCAGCTACGACAGCAAGCAGATTGCCATGGTGCAGGCCAACGGGAACGTGTATCGTATCGCCATCGTGGACCAGAGCCTCGGTGGGCAGGTGCGCTTCATCTCGCCCGGTCCGATTGACGAATCGCCTAGCTTCGCGCCGAACGCCAGCATGCTGATTTACGCCGCCGCCGATGGAGCCCGAGACGTGCTTTACGCCGTTTCGAACGATGGCCTGGTAAGGCAGCGCCTGGCGCTTGCCGATGGCAACGTTCGCGAGCCGGCCTGGGGACCCTATCGCAAGCAGTAATTCCATCCGTTCGCGAACCTTACGGCGCGCGAGCGGATAACCCGAGGAGGGGCCCGGAGCATGACGAGTGTTCCGGCCACAACGGGCATGGCGTTTTGCCATGCCTGTTTTACTGGCCTCTGCAGTACAATGCGTGGCCGTAGTTTGTAGATGTAAGAAAAAACAAAACAACAGCCGGCCCACCGGCGACGCTGTCCCGTAACCGCAATCGTCATTGACTGTCGGAAACCAAACCCGTTTGAAGGAACGTCACCATGAATAAGACCGTTCGTATTGCCCTGGTCGCCCTGCTCTGTGTCGGTGCGGCCGCTTGCTCGAAGAAGCAGGAAGTCAAGCCCCAGCCGCAGCAGCCGGAAACGACCCAGCAGGCTCCGGCCCAGACCGGCGCCGGCAAGTACACCGCTGCCGACCTCGACACCGACGCCTGCCTGAAGCAGCGCGTGGTGTACTTCGACTTCGACAAGGACGAAGTGAAGCCGGAGTTCCAGCAGATCATGCAGTGCCACGCCAAGTTCCTGCAGGACGTGCCGACCTCGCGCATGCGCCTGGAAGGCAACGCCGACGAGCGCGGTACGCGTGAATACAACCTGGGCCTGGGCGAGCGTCGTGCCAACGCCGTGTCCAGCGCACTGCAGGCCAATGGCGGCTCCGCCAGCCAGATCAGCGTGATCAGCTACGGCAAGGAAAAGCCCGTGTGCCGCGAGCACAACGAGGATTGCTGGAGCAAGAACCGCCGCGTCGAGATCGTCTACACGGCGACATAATGGTGTTTCGATTGGCTCATCGTTTCACGGCCAATCTCAGCATGGCGGGCGCCTTGGCGTCCGCCATGCTGTTTGTGGCGCCCGTGCATGCCCAGAGCTCGCCGATGAGCCTGGCCGACCGTGTCGCACGGCTCGAGCAGCAACAGCAGAACCAGGATCAGAACAAGCTCAACCAGCTCAATCAGCTGCAGCAGATGCAATCGACGATGCAGCAGATGCAGGGCCAGATCGAAGAGCTGCAGCACCAGGTCCAGCAGTTGCAGGAGCAGAACAAGGCGCAATACACCGACCTGGACAGCCGCGTCGGACGTCTGGAAAAACAGGCCAGCGCCGCGCCGGCAGCATCGGCGAGCACGGCCCAGACCCCGGCAGCCAGCGCCTCCGCACCTGCCAATGCAGCGCCCGCAGCCGCTTCCGCGCCGCCATCGGCACCGGCCGAATCGCCCGCGCAGAAGAGCGCCGCGCTCAGCGCCTACAACGCCGCATTCAAGTCCTTGCGCGCCGGTGACTACGTCGCCTCCTCGCGCGGCTTTCGCGAATTCATCCAGAAATACCCCAACGATGCGCTCACGCCGAATGCGTTCTACTGGCTGGGCGAGTCGTACTACGCCACCACCAACTATCAAGTAGCGGTGGAAGCCTTCAAGCATCTGCTGAGCCAATACCCGCAGAGCGACAAGGCGGCGGACGCCACGCTCAAGCTCGGCTACAGCCAGTTGGAAATGAAGCAGACCGACGCGGGCGTCGCCACGCTGAAGTCGGTAGTAAGCAAATACCCCAATTCCAACGCGGCCAAGCTGGCCCAGGAACGCCTGCGCCGGCTCTCATCGGCGCGTTGAGGAAACCAAGGTGAGCGGCCCATCGGCAAACGTGGAAACGGCCACGTCGACGCCATCGACGGTCGAGCGCCTGCGCATCACCGAAATCTTCCATTCCATCCAGGGCGAAGCCGATGCGATCGGCTGGCGCACCGTGTTCGTGCGCCTTACCGGTTGCCCACTGCGCTGCGTGTGGTGCGATACCGAGTATTCCTTCTACGGCGGTAACTGGCGCGACATCGATGACATTCTTGCCGAAGTCGCTTCGCATGGCGCCCACCATGTGTGCGTCACCGGCGGCGAGCCATTGGCACAAAAACGCTGCCTGATCCTGCTACGCAAATTGTGCGATGCCGGCTACGAAGTGTCGCTGGAAACCTCCGGCGCGCTGGACGTGGTCGAGGTCGATCCGCGCGTGCGCAAGGTGATGGACCTGAAAGCCCCCGATTCCGGCGAAAGCGCGCGCAATCTCTGGTCCAACCTCGATCATCTGTTGCCGCACGACCAGGTGAAGATCGTGATCGCCAGTCGCGCCGACTACGAATGGGCGCGCGGTGTCATTGCCGAGCACCACATCGACCGCCGCTGCATGGTGCTGTTCTCGCCGGTGCATGGCGCGGTGGAACCGCGCGCCCTGGCCGAATGGATCATCGAAGACAAACTGCCGGTGCGCTTTCAGCTGCAGCTGCACAAGCTGCTGTGGAATGATGCCCCCGGCCACTGACGTAGGTTGGGGTGCAAACCCCAACGTCGAGATGTAATTGCACAGTGATGTTGGGGTTTGCAGCCCAACCTACGCAAGCACGAAAAACCACGCCCCGGCCTGTGTTGCCGGCAAGCGTTCCCGGCCGGTGACCGGCCGCACATCTGCAGGAAATGCACCCATGTCATCCACACCTCGCAAGGCCGTCATCCTCGTTTCCGGCGGCATGGACTCGGCTGTCACCATCGCCATCGCCCGCGAACAAGGCTACGAAGTGCACGCATTGAGCGTCGCCTACGGCCAGCGCCACAGCTCCGAGCTGGATGCTGCAGCGCGTGTCGCGCACACGCTCGGCGCCGTCGAACACAAGACCGTGCACGTCGACCTGCGCAGCATCGGCGGCTCCGCGCTCACCGCGGATATCGACGTGCCGGAGCAGGGCAGCGACGGCATTCCCGTCACCTATGTTCCGGCACGCAACACCATCATGCTGTCCGTGGCGCTGGGTTGGGCCGAAGTGCTCGGTTCCACCGATATCTGGTGCGGCGTCAACGCGGTGGATTACTCGGGTTATCCCGACTGCCGCCCGGCTTTTATCGAAGCCTTCGAGCGCCTCGCCAACGTGGCCACCAAGGCCGGCGTGGAAGGCGCGGGCATCCGCATCCACGCGCCCTTGATGGCCATGAGCAAGGCCGACATCGCCCGCGAGGGCCATCGTCTCGGCGTGGATTTCTCCACCACCGTCAGCTGCTACCAGGCCGACGCCGAAGGTCGCGCCTGCGGCCGTTGCGACGCCTGTCGCCTGCGCGCGCAGGGCTTCCGCGAAGCCGGCCTGCCGGATCCCACCCGCTACGCCTGAGCGCGCCCGATGCCGGCGTCGGCTTGTGCCGCAGGCGCGCAGACCCTAAAATTGTCTGCTTACTTTCCGGGCCGTTAGCTCAGTCGGTAGAGCAGCGGACTTTTAATCCGTTGGTCGACAGTTCGAATCTGTCACGGCCCACCATTTGGAAACCCGCATGGCGTGCAACGCTTTGCGGGTTTTTTCTTGCCCGCCATCCGCCGCTTTAGCCGCGGCGCAATGCAGCGCTTGCAGTTACCAGTGCACCATCACGCCAAGGTTGGCGCCGACCTCGCGGCGCCCTGCGTTTCCGCCAGCGTCGTAGCTGAGCGTGCCGTAGAGATTGACGTGTCGCGTGAGCGCGCCTTGCGTGCCGAACTTCACTTCCCACCACGTGCCTTGCAGGTTGGAGCGGAACGATACGTCGCCGTCGTCGGTGGGGTAGGTGGTGCGCGGCGCGGCGTGAAATTCATGCCATGCGTTCACGTCGAGCCACCAGTTCAATCCACCCAGCATGCCGGCGCCGTTGGGCGTATTGGCAAGCTGCACCCCGATACGCGCGGCGAGCGAGCCGACATCGCCGAATTGCACGGTTTCGAAATCGTTGCTGGCGTTGTCGATGCGCAGCTGCTGGTAGAGCACCTGCGCTTGAGGTTGCAGGGTGAACGCGGATGACAGCGCGAACCGGCGCCATCCACCTTCAAATGACGCGCCGAAGCCGTTGGCGCGGGTGGAGAGGCTTTCGACGTTTTCGCTCGAGCGGCTGCGCGCCGAATCGAACCGGACGCCTTGCAGCACACCGTCGAGATAGCTGCCACCTTCGCCATAGTGTGTCCAATACACCGCCGCTGATGCGGCATCGACGCGATTCGTACCAGCACTGATGCGGCCTGTCACTAGGCCATCGTGGATGACCGTCGACGACACGTGGCCGAAGGAAGCGTAGACCCCTGCATCATCATGCGGCGTACCGAACGCGCCGTTGCTGTAGAGATGCGCACCGACCTGCACCGCAGCCAGGTTGTAATTGAACGCGGGTCCGTTGCCGCCAAGACCATTGCCTGACTGTTTGCCGCTTTCCCCGAGCACGCGGGCCCACACGGCGGGATCAGGCGCACGCGTCAGTGAGGACGTTGTGTCATAGCCGTTCTGGCTGCCGACGCGCTCGTGCAAGGCGCCCAGGAAGGCACGGCCCAATTGCAGCATCGCGGAGGGCAGTGCGGTGTTCAGTGACACTTCGCGGTTGTAGATCGGCCTTTCCGGTATGGGTGTTGGGGTGGGCGCAGGTGTTGGAGTGGGGGTAGGTGTTGGAGTGGGGGTAGGTGTTGGTGTGGGAGTAGGTGTTGGCGTTGGAGTTGGCGTGGGAGTCGGGGTTGGAGTGGGAGTTGGCGTGGGTGTTGGGGTAGGCGTTGGAGTGGGTGTCGGTGTCGGTGTCGGGGTAGGAGTCGGCGTTGGTGTAGGCGTGGGCGTCGGACTCGGCAACTGCGTCGGCAACGCATCGCGCAGATACCAGTTGTACGGCGCACTGCCATCCACAGCGCCGCGGAACAGATCGTATTCATAAGGGCCACGCACCACCGGCCCGGCCAATGCGAACGTACGCGGAAACGTGATGGCGCCATCGCTTGCCTGCACCACCAAAATACCGTTGCCCAAGGTCAAATCGGCCGCGCCCGATGCGATGATCACCAGCGCGTGCGCGCCAATTGTCGCGTGTGCTTGCGGCCCTTCCAGCAGGATCTTGTCCGAGCTGTTTTCATCGTCGCCCAACGTGGTGTTGAGCGTGATGCTGCCATGGCCGACGCTGCTCAACGAACCGGTTACGGTAAGCGTCTTATAGGCGTCACCTGATGCAAACACGATGCTGCCGTCATTGGCAAGGTCGCCGTTGACGCGCGAGTTCGCCGTCATAGTCCATTCGCTGGTTGCATCGATCGTGAGCGCATTGACATTGTTGACCCAGCCACGGAGCACCGTGAAGTTATTCAATGCGACGCCGACGAAACTTGATCCACCCGCCGCATACAAGTTGTTCTGAACATTGATATTGCCGAGCAAAATCGAGTTTGAGGCATCAAGCGTCGCATTGCCGGGCGAGCCCTCGACATCCTGCACCTCCATCAACATGCCGGTGGCGCCGATGGCACCCGAATTTCTCAATACCAGATGGGTGGTACCACCATGGATGTCGATGGCATTGCCCTGCTTTGTCGACTCCAGCGTACTGTTGACGAAGCTGGCGCTATTGATGACACCCGTGCCCTGCGAATAGGACGAGAGCGCCGTGGATGATTGTCCAATGCCGGTGGCGGTGACGCCGGCGGCAGTGATGCTGCCGCCATTGCTAAGGACCATCGCATGGCTGTTGCTACCGTTGGCAAGAATGCCGCCCGCGGCAATGTCCGCGATCGAGCCCGTGCCATCCGACGTGATGCCCGACGATGCATTGGTGACGAGCTGAAAACTATTGATATTCAGCCGCGCCCCATCGAGCGCGTCGAAACCGCGTGTGTCCAAGCTGGATGTGGAGAACGAAATATCTGTGGCGTCGACTTCCGTGCCGACGCCGCTGGCGACAATCGCCGATGCACCATTGCCGCTGACGCTGAGTACAACCGGGCCTAGGCTGGCGCTGCCGTTGAGCCTAACGTACGCACCATTTTCCGCGCTCACGGCAGAGGCCCCGTCGCCCGTGGTGAAAATGATCACCGACGTAGCATCGATTGTGCTGGGCGTGCCGGTGGAAGGGTCGCGTCCTTCGGCATAGAACACGGTGCCGGTCAAACCGGGCGCCGAGGTGGAGAATGATTTTCCGGGCGGCACCGTCACCACCGCACCGTTGGTGGCGACCACCTCCTGTGCTTGTACGCAACGCAACGCTTGCACGATCAGCACCGCAAGCAGGCATGGCATGACGACCGCGCGGCCGCGCAGGCGCAGCGGTGGAAGAGCAACGGCATCAACCCTAACCCTGCCGTCGTTCCTTAACGGTTTCCGTGGATGGTTCATGGCCCCTCTTTCCTGTTGGGGGTATGCCACAGCGTGCGCGATCCTTTCAGCACGTTCGTGAAGAAGATGTCAATGATTTTGCGCACCTGCTTCCCGCGAAATGCGGCGGTCATTGATGGCCAGCGTGCGTATGACGATGGCCGCATGGCGACCAAAGCCGACACTTGAGTCGCTTATGCAAAGCGTGGCGACCCATAGCGCAGCAACTGCACCATGACCAATTTCCCGCAACGCATTTTCGCGCGATGCAATGTGCGCTGGTTTCGCCAATTTCAGAATGCCGCTATGGACGCGATGACCGCATTACGGTCACTGGTGGAAAAACAGCGATGGATTGCATCGCTGCATCAAGCATCGCGCGCAACTGACGACTGCTTCGCGGTTCGCAGCGGATTCATGCGCGAGAGACGTGACTTATACGCTGCGAACACGCCGGAACCATGTGTAATTCGCACGCTTCAAGCGGCACCCCTTGGTTGATCTTGCAGGGAACCACATCAGTGCGTTACCGCGTTCGCGTGCGCGCTGTTTTTTGATCATACGTTTTCAACCAACCTTCTTTTTGTTGCACACCATGCAGGTTGCGTGGCGGCTTCGTTTGCCTGCGATCACGAAACCTGTCCCACTTTTCAAAGGAGAGCATCATGAGAAGCACGTTCATCGTTGGTAGCGGTCTTGTTTTACTCGCCGCGGCCGTCGGATCGACGCCGGTCGTGGCGCAGGATGTTGGTCTTGCATCCGCATCCGCAACCGTCTGTTCCATCAAGGGCACGGTGACACTGACGATTGCCGGCATCACGCAGGTGTTGCCCATTTCATGCCAGGGCCAGGCGACGGTCAGCGCGGCGGGTACGAATCAAACCGTCACCGGCAATCTCACCGTTGGCGTGCCGGGCGTGGCGAACATCGTCAGCTTGTCGAATGTCACCGCGATTGCGCAGGAAACGTTGGGGGCCAACGCAACCACATTGTCCGGTTCCATCCAGACCGGATCGACCAGCCTCTTGAACAATACGGTGGTGGTCTCCGGCGCCAAGGCCACGCTGACGTGCAGCGCCACCACCATGGCCACGACATTGCAATGCCAGCCCGCCGTGAGCGGCGCGAGCGTCTCGGTAAACGGACAGGCGATCAGCGTGCCCAATCCCATTCCGCTCAACTACACCATCCCGCTGCCCAGCGTCAGCGTTGTCGTCCAGACGCCGCTGGGTGCGATCAGCGTACCGACCAGCGGTACGCTGACCCTCAACGGTGTGGTCGCCGACGGTACCAATACGTCGAACCTCAACGTTGCGCAGCTTGGCGAACATCTGCAGGTGGGCGGTGGCGTGAACGTGCTCGGATTGGGCCTGGTCAACGTGTCGGTGGATGCGACCAACAGCAGTTCGTTCAATCTGCAGACCGCGGCATCGGTGCCTGTGTTTAGCAAGGTCACGTTCTAAAAAGCCGGTTCGTTCGTAGCTGTGATACATGCACGGCGATGCTGGGATGCATCGTCGTCTACGAGCGTAGCCATGTAGCCGCGTAGGTTGGGTTAGCGCAGCGTAACCCAACAATGTCGCTTCGAAGACGTTGGGTTACGCTGTGCTAACCCAACCTGCTTGCTAACTCACACCTCTTGCGATGGCGGCCGCGGCAGGCGGCGTTGCCGCACGCGTTCCACCACCAACGGCACCAAGGACAGCAGCGCCAGCACGCACAAAGGCGCCACGACGCTGGGGTCGAAAATCAGCCCCGGCCCAAGCTGCCGGCCATGGCTGAGCGCCACGCCCAATCCCGCACCGACCGAGGTTTCGAAAGTCAGCATCACGGTGCCGCCAAAAAAGGTGGCGCCCAGGAACAGCCATAAGGGACAGCGGAACCAGGCCAGCGCGACGGTGACCAGGCCGAACGGCGCCACCGGCACCAGCCGCAGAAAAAACGTATAGACGACCGGATGGCGTTCGAAACCGTGGTGCAGCTTGGCCGAAATGGCCGGCGGATGCTTGCTGCCGATGCCGAACGCGTAGCGGCTGGCGAGGAACAGGATGAGCGAGCCCAGCGTGAGGCCGATCGAGGAGTAGGCGGTGCCTTCCACCACGCCGAAGGCGAAGCCCGCCGCGAGGATCAACAAGATGGTGACGGGCACGCCGGTGCAGGTCGCCAGCACCAGCAGGCCGATGTAGCCCAGGCGGATGAGCCAGGGGTGCTCGGCGATATGCTCACGCAATTGATGCTGGTGCGCCACCAGTTGCTCAGGGTGGATGCTGTCGAATACGCCCGAGGCCAGCAGCACGATGCCCGCCACGATCAGCAGCAACAGCGGCAGCGCGGCGCGCAGGCGCTTCAATAGCTTTCTCCACGCGCGCCATAGACGGCGAGCACGGCGCGCGCCTCGTCGCGCAGGATGTCGCGACGTACGGCGATGCCGCGGCGTTCCAACTCGCCGACCCAATCGGCGGGCAGGGGGCCTTCATCGAATTCCGTCAGCGTTTCCACATCTTCACCGCGCGCGCCGATCAATAGCGTATCGATACCGGCCCAGAAGGTGGCGCCGTAGCACTGGCAGCAGGGCTGCGCGCTGGTGGCCAGGGTGTAATGGCCGCCGTGTTCGTTGAGTCGATAACTGGCCAGGCGCTGCTGTGCGGCCATGTAGGCCAGCATCTCGGCATGCGCCACCGAGCAGGTTTGCGGAATCACCCGGTTGGCGGCGGCGGCGATCAGGCGGCCGTGCTCATCGAACACCGCGGCGCCGAACGGGCCACCCTGGCCGTGCTCGATGTTGCGCCGCGACAGCGCGATCGCCAGCCCCACGCGATCCTCATCCGTGAGGTAGCGCCGGCTGGTGTCGGCGACTTCTTCGATCCACGGCGGCAGGGTGAGGTGGATTTGCAGCGGCAGCATCATGCTGGGCAGGCTCTCAGGCCGTCGCCTGCTTGGCCCAGGTGTCGCGCAGCGTGACGGCGCGGTTGAACACCGGCGCTTCCGGACGATGATCCAGGCGATCGGCCACGAAGTAGCCCAGGCGCTCGAACTGGAACCGCTGCTCGGCCGTGGCCTGCGCGGCGGAGGGCTCCAGCCAGCCGCGCACGATGCGCTTGGCTTCCGGATTGATGTGCTCGATCCAGGTTTTGCCGTCGCTTTCGTCGTCCGGCGTGGGCACGTTGAACAGACGGTCGTACAGGCGGATTTCCGCGCTGACGCCATGCCTGGCGCTGACCCAGTGGATGGTGCCTTTCACCTTGCGATCCGCGCCGGGCATGCCGGAGCGTGATTCGGGATCGAGCGTGCAGCGCACTTCGCTGACGCTGCCGTCGGCGGCCTTGATCACGTCCACGCATTTGACGATGCCCACGCCGCGCAGCCGCACTTCGCCATCGGGCTTCAAGCGGTGGAAGCCCTTGGGCGGCACCTCGGCGAAATCCTCGCGCTCGATCCACAGCTCGCGCGCGAATGGCACCTGGCGTGTGCCGAAGCTCTCGTCCTTGGGATGGTTGGCGAAGCTCAGCGATTCTTCGTGGTGTTCCGGCAGGTTGGTGATCACCAGCTTGAGCGGATCGACCACCGCCATGCGGCGCGCCGCGGTGGCGTCCAGGTCTTCGCGCACGCAGTTTTCCAGAATGGCGTAGTCGATGACGCTGTTCTGCTTGCTCACACCCAGGCGTTCGATCAACAGGCGGATGCCGCCCGCGGTGAAACCACGGCGGCGCAGGCCGCGCAGGGTGTTCATGCGCGGATCGTCCCAGCCATCGACCAGGCCTTCGTTGACCAACTGGGCGAGCTTGCGCTTGCTGGTGATCATGTAGCTGAGGTTGAGGCGGGAGAACTCGATCTGGCGCGGCTTGGCGGGCTCGGTCTTGAAGCCGGCGTCGCGCATGTGCTGCCACAGTTCTGGATGGCTGGGCAGATCCACGTTGTCCACGATCCAATCGTAGAGCGGGCGGTGATCCTCGAATTCCAGCGTGCACAGCGAATGGGTGATGCCTTCCAGCGCATCCGACAGGCAATGCGCGTAGTCGTACATCGGATAGATCGGCCAGGCGTCGCCGGTGTTCTGGTGGGTGACCTTGCGGATGCGATAGATGGCCGGGTCGCGCAGGTTCATATTGCCGGAGGCCATGTCGATCTTGGCGCGCAGGGTCTTGCTGCCATCGGCGAACTCGCCGGCGCGCATGCGGCGGAACAGATCCAGGTTTTCCGCCACGCTGCGCTCGCGGAACGGCGAATTGCGGCCCGGTTCGGTGAGGGTGCCGCGGTACTCGCGCATCTCCTCGGCGGTGAGGTCGTCCACGTAGGCGTGGCCGTCCTGGATCAGCTTGAGGGCGGCGCGGTACAGCACCTCGAAATAGTCGGAAGCGTGGCGCAGGTCGTGCCAGTCGTAGCCCAGCCAGCGCACGTCGTCCTTGATGCCTTCGACGAACTCCGGGTCTTCCTTGCCGGGGTTAGTGTCGTCCAGGCGCAGGTTGCACCAGCCGGCGAACTCGCGGGCGATGCCGAAATCCAGGCAGATCGCCTTGGCGTGGCCGATGTGCAGGTAGCCGTTGGGCTCCGGCGGGAAGCGCGTGCGGATGGCCGTGTGCTTGCCGCTGCCCAGATCCTCGCGAATGATCTGCCGGATGAAATCGCGCGGCGCGTCGGTTTCAGGGGTGGCGGCGGGCTTGGCGGCAGCGGACGAGGTGGACATCGGATCGGAGGTTCACGGCGAGAGCGGGAATTTCCAAGTTTAACCGGTTGAAGGGATTACGGAACTGCGCCGGGGGATGGCTTGTAGGTGCGAGGTATTCATGGGTGGCGATGATTGCTCCTTCCCCTACGTGTAGTAGGGGAGGGCTGGGGTGGGGTGAAGCAGCCTCGCGATGAGCCGTGGCGATGCGGCATGCCAGAAGGCAGGAGCTATCACTCCCGCGCGGCTGCCATTGCCAGGTAGCGTTGATGCAAGTCAGCCACCTGCGGCTCAAGCCCCGCTTCCGCCCCGCTGTTGTCGATCACATCGTCCGCCAGCGCCAGGCGCGCGGTGCGGGAAGTCTGCGTAGCGAGAATGCGCACGGCCAGGTCTTCATCCATGCCGTCCCGCCGCATCAGCCGCTGCAACTGGATCGGCTCGGGCGCGTCCACCACCAGGATCCGATCCACCCAGCGGTAGTGCCCGATGTTTTCGGCCAGCAAGGGAATGGCCAGCATCACATACGGACTCTGGTCGGCCTGCACCTGTTCCACCATCCATTGGCGGATGCGCGGATGCACGATCGCTTCCAGGGTCTTGCGCGCGGTAGGGTCGCTGAACACGCGCTCGCGCATGCGCGGGCGATCGAGGCGGCCATGGGCATCGAGCACCTCGCTGCCGAACGCCTCGACGATCGCCGCCAGCCCATCGCTGCCCGGCTCCACCACGAAACGGGAGGCCTGATCGGCGTCGTACACGTGCACGCCCAGCGCGCGGAAACGCTGCTCCACCGCGCTCTTGCCGGATGCGATGCCGCCGGTGAGGGCTACCGTAAACGGCATGGCCCGCTCACCGCAGCCCGGTAAAACTCATGTAGGCATGCGCAAGCTGATCGCCCGCGACAAACCACACCCACCCCGCCATGGCGAGGAACGGCCCGAACGGCATCGGCACCTCCCGCCCGTGCTTGCGCAAGGCGATCAACGCACCGCCCACCAAGGCGCCGATCAGCGAAGAAAGCAGCACCACCGGCAGCAGCGCCATCGGCCCCATCCATGCGCCCAGAGCCGCGAGCAGCTTGAAATCCCCAAAACCCATGCCTTCCTTGCCGGTCAGCAGCTTGAACAGCCAGTATACGCTCCACAGGCTGAGGTAGCCGATGGCGGCGGCCAGGATCGACGCCGATGGTTGCACGAATAGATGCGCCAAGCTGATCAGCAGGCCGGCCCATAACAGCGGCAAGGTCAGCTGGTCCGGCAGCAATTGCGTGCGAAAGTCGATGCCCGATGCCGCCACCAGCACCCATGTGAAAAACAGGCCTGTCAGGCCGGCGAGGGTCGGGCCGAATTTCCAGATGACGACAGCGCTGAGCACGCCGGTCAGCAGCTCGATCAGCGGGTATTGGATGGAAATGGGTGCTTTACAGTACCGGCACCGCCCGCGCAGCATCAGCCAGCCGAGCAGCGGGATATTGTCGTGCGCGGCCAACGGATGCTTGCACTGCGGACAGTGCGAGCCTTCACGCACGATGCCCGGCGGCAGCGGTTCGTCCGGCTGTTCCAGGCCAAGGATGTCACGTGCCTCGCGTTGCCAGAACGCTTCCAGCCGTACCGGCATGCGCAGGATCACGACGTTGAGAAAGCTGCCGACGATCAGGCCCAGCACGCCGGCGATCGAGACCCACACTGTAAGCGACAAATCTGGCATGCCCGGACCGTGATCATGAAAACGCGCCACATTATCGCAGCTGAGCGGCGATGATGTGACGCGTTTTGGGTGGTGAACTAGAACGTGGCGGCGAGCTTGAAGATGGGCAGGTAGAGGGCAATCACGATACCGCCGATTACCGTACCCAAGATCACCATCATCAGCGGTTCAAGCAGGGAAGCCAGCGAATCGACCGCGTTGCTGACTTCGTCTTCGTAGAACTCTGCGCATTTGAACAGCATGGAATCCAATGCGCCGGATTCCTCGCCAATAGCAACCATCTGCACGACCATGTTCGGGAATAGTCCGGTCTGCCGCATGGCGAGTTGCAGTTGGTGGCCCACGGCGATGTCGTCGCGCATCTGATGTACGCCGTTGGAATAAACGACGCTCCCGGTGGCGCCGGCCACGGCGTCCATCGCTTCTACCAGCGGCACGCCGGCGCGGAATGTCACGCCGAGCGTACGTGCGAATCGTGCGATGGCCGATTGGCGAAGGATATTGCCCATCACCGGGATCTTGAGCGATAAGCGGTCCAGGAAGTGAGCGAATTTCACCGATCGCTTCTTCGCCATGATGAGCGCTACCACGCCGCCGACTAGCCCGCCGATCACGATGTACCAGTATTGCTGCATGAATTGCGACAACGTCACAAGAAGCTGTGTGGGCGCAGGTAGCTGTGCGCCGGCATCCGTGAAGGTCTTGGCGAAAACCGGTACTACGAACAGCAGCATGATCATGATCACGGCAATGGCCACCACCAGCACCATGATGGGATAGAACAGCGCCTTCTTGATCTTGCCTTTTATGGCCTCGGTTTTCTCTTTATAGGTGGCAACCGTGTCGAGAATCGTATCGAGTACACCCGCCGATTCGCCGGCGCGCACCAGGTTTCGATAAAGTTCGTCGAACTGTATCGGGTACCTACCCAGCGCTTCGTATAGGCTGGAACCGCCTTCGATGCTTTGCTTCACCTCGACCAGCATACTCTTGAAGCGTGGATTTTTTTGACCGTCGGCAATGATGTCGAAGGACTGCACCATCGGCACGCCGGAGGCCATCATGGTGGCGATCTGGCGACTGAAAATCGCGACGTCGCGCGGCTTGACCGCGCTGCCCGAGGCGCCGAACAGCGGCTTGGCGCGCTCCTTCACGGTTTGCGGGTTCATGCCCTGCCGGCGCAGCTCGGCCTTTACCAGCGAGGCATTCTTGGCAGGCATAGAGCCCACCATGCGCTTGCCGCGCTTATCCAGCGCCACCCACTCATAAGTGGGCATCTGAGAAATTTGGGCGCGTTGAGCCCCCTGTTGTCGGGTGTTTTTGGTGGCGGCGGTAACCGTAGCCATGTCTCTAATCCCCCAATAATCGGACCCTGCGCCGGGATGCCAGCGCCACGGGCAAGACAATCACCAGCTTACGGTACTTTGGCGACCCATTTCGTGGCCGCC
>CBJMMB010000088.1:0-16319 GCA_966430775.1 uncultured Dyella sp.
ACCGGCTCGCCGGTGCTTTCATCCAGGAACAGGCGACGGTTTTCCGGGAACGGATCGTCGAAGTCGAACATGTGGTTCAAGGTACCGGCGATAGCGTCGAAGGAGCCGCCACCGATGCGCTGACCGTTGAGCCAGTTGTCTTCGATAAAGCGCGTGACGGAGCTTTGATCAGTCAAGGTGTGATCGACGTGGTTGCGGCGCGCCCACGGCGACACCACCAGCAACGGCAGGCGCGGACCATAACCGCAGCGACCCTGCACCGGCTTGTTGGTGTTCACGCCCGGCAGCGTACCGCGGCCGTTGCACACGCCCGGCGCGTTCAATGCGTCCTGGCTGCTTTGCGATGCGTTCAACTGCGGCGCGGCCTGATGGTCGTACCAGCCGTCGGAGTCGTCATAGGCGATCACCACCGCGATATCGCGCCATTCCGGACGCGTCTGCAGATAATTGATCACGTGCACGATGAACTGCTGTTCGTCCAGCGGATCGGAATAGCCGGCGTGGCCATCCTGGTAGCCCGGCGCCTTGAGGAAGCTCACTGCCGGCATATTGCCGGCATCCACCGCGGCATAGAAATCGCTGAGGTCGTACTGGTGATTGGCCGCGTCGCCGTTGTGGCCGATCATCGCCACCGAGGTGGGACGCGCATGCGTCGGGTTGGCAGTGCTGGCGTAGTACTGGAACGGCTGGTGATGCGGAATGTAGTCGGCCTTCTTCACCTGCGTGATGGCGGAGGTGGTGCTGCGCTTGCAGCCGGTGGTGCCATTGGTATTCACCGCGGTGAGATCGAAGCCGCCTTCGAAGAAGCCCCAGGTGATGCCCTTGGCGTTGAGCAGGTCGCCCACGTTCTTGCCGGCCATGCGCACGCGCCCGCCGCTGGTATTGGAACACACGTCATCGATCGGATCGGCATCGCTGATCAGCGTGTAGCCACCCTGGCCATCGGCCACGATGTCGCCGGCGGCGGCAAGCTGGTCGCTAATGCCGTTGGTCTGGCCGGAAACCAGGTTCAGCGCGCCCGGCGTGGACGGGCCAAAGGTGGTGTTGTAGCTGTTGTCGCTCATCGCGAAATGCTGCGCGTAGTGCCACAGCGCGGTGACGGTATTGCCGTCGTAATAACCCATCACCTGGCCGGTGCCGTTTTCAGCGGTGGTGCCGCCCGGCAGCGTTTCGCCCGAGCCGGTGTACTTGGGGAACAGATCCATGGCGCCGTTGTTGAACGCCTGCTGTTCGGGCATGTAGTCGTGATCCTGGTCGGCCGTGGCGGCTTGCGCGCGCGACAGGCGGAACGGATTGATCGCACCCGTGCCGTTGGCGGCGTTGTTGGCGTTGGGGTTGTTGGTCAGCAGCTCTTTGCTGAGCCCGTTGACCTTGGGCGTGTTTTCCTTCGGATAGAACGCCGGCTCGCCCGGCGCATTCGCCGCATACGGATAGGTGCCGAAATAGTGATCGAAGGACACGTTTTCCTGGAAGATCACCACCAGATGCTTGATCGGCGTGGCGGTGTGCACGTGGTGGTGCCCGTGCTGGGCATTTTCGGTGACGGGGTCCGGTGCGCAGATCGCAACGGCGGACAAGGTAAGCAGGCTTGCGGCAAGACAGACGGCAAGACGTGAGCGCATTGGCAGTCTCCGGTGACGGTCGATGGGCACGCTCCCCTCAGCGCGATAGGCCGGACCATACGGACTAGCCATGACAGCCTCATAACAGCCACGCGACGAGATGCGGCCGGGGTTCGAATTCAGTCTTCGCGCACAAACGGCCAACCCCAAGCCCTACCCCACCCCTGACCTTTGACACTGGGTCCACCATGACCTATGACCTAGCGTGGAAAGTCATGGCCGCGCACAGGCAGCACGCCGAGCGGTCAGCATCACACGGGAGCGCCTGCGGGCGATTCACTGACACCTTCCAGAGGGATATCCATGACCTACAAGCATTTGAAGCCGCTACTGCTCGCCGCGAGCGTCACCTTCGCCCTGGCCGCCTGCGGCAAGCAGGAACAAGCCTCGGCACCCGCTCCTGCCCCCGCTTCCACCGCCCCGGCCGCGGCTTCCACGACGGCCAGCGCCGCCAAGCCGGTGAAGGTGTTCGACGTCAGCGAGCTCGATAGCAACATCAATGCTTGCCAGGACTTCAACGGCTTCGTCAACGCCAAGTGGGTGAGCGCCAACCCGATTCCGCAGGACCGCACGCGCTGGGGCGCCTTCGACGCGCTGGCCGAGCAGAGCCTGAAAACCCAGCACGACATCGTGGACGCGGCCGCCAAGAACGCCGCACAGGCCAAGCCGGGGTCGATCGAGCAGAAGATCGGCTACCTGTACCAGGCCGGCATGGACCAGGACGCCATCAACAAGCTCGGCTACCAGCCGATCAAGCCGCAGCTGGACCAGATCGATGCGCTGAAGAAGCCGGCCGACGTGGCCAAGTACATCACCGACCGTTTTGCCGAAGGCGACCAGCAGGTGTTCGGCTTCGGCTCCGGCGCCGACTTCAAGGACGCCAAGATCCAGATCGGCTTCGCCCAGCAGTCGGGCCTGGGCCTGCCCACGCGCGACTACTACACCGACAAGAAGTACGCCGATATCCGCGAGGCCTACAAGGGCTATATTGCCAAGTCGCTGGAGCTGACCGGCGTGGCCGAAGCCGATGCCAAGAAGCAGGCCGACGACGTGCTGGCCTTCGAAACCAAGCTGGCCGAAGCCTCGCTCTCGCCCACGCAGATGCGCGACCTGGACAACCAGTACCACTTCGTGAGCGTGGCCGAAGCGGACAAGATCACCCCGCACTTCAAGTGGGAAGATTTCTTCAAGGCGCAGGGCGTGACCATCGACAAGGGCTTCTCGCTGTCGCAGCCGAAGTTCTTCGCCGAATTCGACAAGCTGCTGACCAGCGCGCCGATCTCGCAATGGCAGGCTTACTTGCGCTTCCACACCATCAGCGACGCTTCACCGGCGCTGAGCACGGCCTTCCAGGACAACCGTTTCGATTTCTACGGCAAGACGCTTTCCGGCCAGCCGGAGCAGAAGCCGCTGTGGAAGCGCGTGCTGGGCGCCGTCAACGGCTCGATGGGCGAAGCGCTGGGCCAGCTGTACGTGGCCAAGGAATTCACCCCGGAAGCCAAGCAGCGTGCGCAGGAACTGGTCACCAACGTGCGCGACGCGCTGAAGGACCGCATCACGCACCTGGATTGGATGAGCGACGCCACCAAGCAGAAGGCCCTGGAGAAGTGGGAAAAATTCCTGCCCAAGATCGGCTACCCGGACCACTGGCGTAGCTGGGATGGCCTGGATATCAAGCAGGGCGATTACTACGGCGATCTGCAGGCCGCCGCCAAGTTCAACTATCAGTGGGATATCGGCCATATCGGCAAACCCACCGACCGCACCGAATGGGGCATGACGCCGCAAACGGTCAACGCCTACTACGACCCCAGCACCAACACCATCAACTTCCCGGCCGCGATCCTGCAGCCGCCGTTCTTCTATGCCAATGGCGACGACGCCATCAACTACGGCGGCATCGGTGCGGTGATCGGCCACGAAGCCAGCCACGGCTTCGACGACCAGGGCGCGCAGTTCGACGGCGACGGCAACAAGTCCGACTGGTGGACGGCGCAGGACAAATCGCAGTTCAAGGCGCGCAGCGGCAAGCTGGTGGACCAGTTCAACGGCTACGCGCCGCTCAAGGACAAGCCGGACCTGCACGTAAACGGCCAGCTGACCCTAGGCGAAAACATCGCCGACCTCGGCGGCCTCAACGTGGCCTACGATGCGCTGCAGGATGCGCTGAAGAAGAACCCAGCCGAAGCGCAGCAAAAGATCGACGGCTACACCCAGGACCAGCGCTACTTCCTGAGCTGGGCGCGCGTGTGGCGCAACAACACCCGCGAAAAACAGGCCGAGCTGTACCTCAACATCGACCCACACGCCCCCGCCTCGCTACGCGCGATCGGCGCACCGTCGAACATGACGGCGTTCGCCGAGGCGTTCCAGTGCAAGCCTGGCGATGCGATGGTTCGCGATGGGGAGAAGCAGGTGAAGATCTGGTAAGCCGCGCGATCCCCTGGGATCGAAAACGAGAGCCCCGCACGCGCGTGCGGGGCTTTTTTCTTTCCGTAGTCGGAATGAAGTCGGTATCGCTTCACAACGCCCGTACGCTCATACAAGAAACCGATCTCACCACCAGCTGGCAGCACACGCTAGTTACCAGCATACAACTGGCACGCGAAACCTACGACAACCAACTTATACACACAGCGGCTTTCCGCTGATCTCGCTGCTCAGCCCGGTTTACGGAGCGACACCTTCCAGCGTCAAGGCCACGGCCGGCAATTACGCGCAATCGGCAGGCAAGACAGCAGCGCTTTACGTCAACGACACTATCAGACTCAGCGATCAATAGATGATTGTCACCGATGTGCATTGCGACCACTTCGACGCGCATATCAGCAACACGATTTCAGCACCACCTATGTGCAGCAGATCACGTCATTCATCAACATAAGTGACGGCGTGATCTACCAGCAAAGCGAAAAGCAGTTCTATTACGCCTCGTACGGCACCTCGTTCAAGACGCATATACCCTGGGCGGCAACATCCGCGTGCGTGGCGCGGAACTGGCGTTACCAGCGACAAGATTCGAACCGATCTTTCCGCCAGACTCTTTCTTGCGCTGCCCGAAAGCTACGATGGTGGAGAGTTATTTGATCGAAGATACCTACGGTAACCAAACCGTAAAGTTGGCTGCCGGTGACATGATTCTCTATCTGGCGAATGGCCTGTATCGAGTGAACTTTGTTACACGCGGCCCGAGATTGGCGTGTTTCTTTTGGATGCAGGGCATGGTGCGCGACGATGGTCAGCGCACCTTTTTGTTTGATTTGGATGCCACTATCCAGCAGCTCACGGCGAGGATGTCGCTACATGCACAGGATTTGCCGGCGTGTACCATAACCTGCTGCGGAGGTGGCCAGAGGCTTGGCGCTCACCGCCAGCATTGATCCACAGTTCCAGTGCCGGTGATATGGCGGGCCCCAGTCTGATCGACCCAAACGGTACCACACGTAGTGTCCTGGTTTTGCAATGTCGAATTGGGGATCGCCTGGATATTGTACGCCGACGTACTTGGCACAGCCAGGGTCGGGCCGAATTTATATATATAATTCTTTCC
This sequence comes from uncultured Dyella sp., assembly GCA_966430775.1. GTDB lineage: Bacteria > Pseudomonadota > Gammaproteobacteria > Xanthomonadales > Rhodanobacteraceae > Dyella_B. Next base: position 5,173 of record CBJMMB010000088.1, read on the forward strand.
TGTTTGACTCGTAGCATCACAATCCAGCGATGGTAGTACGGTAACCGGTGTGGTCCCACCCGACGTCGAACCCGATGCAGGCGCCAGCCCATAGTTCAAGGTTGTCGTGTAGAGCCGCTCCATGTAGTTGGAGTGCTCCGACAGACAGGCCTCCGCCGCACTCCGGTTGGTCTTAATGCTGTACCGCATGTAGGACGGGTAGGCAATCGCTACCAGCACAGCAACGATAGCCACTGCGATCATCAACTCGACCAGGCTGAAACCAGCCATACAGACGTGCCTTTTCGTCATTTGATGCATATTCCGCGACAAACGCATCACTATTCCCCTTATTGAGTGACCATTTCGCGCCAAGACACGCGCTTGATCCCGCCCGTCGTCGTGGACGTCATCACGCTGCTGTTGGAACCGTTATCAAAGCTCACCATCATCGCACCACCGGCAAAGATCGGATTGTTGGGCAACGAGGTAAAGCCAACGCCTGCCGCCGCGTATTGCTGGCCGTTGTAAGTAACCGTATCGGAAGCGTTGATCGTCCCATCGCCATTGATATCGAAGAAGTTGGAGACGGGGTTGGTTCCGGTAAATGGCGATATCGCCATGATCCAACCGCTGCCGGATGGCGTGCAGATGTCCGATGCGCTGGGAATACGGGTGGTACCAATCAACAGATTGCCCTGGAATTGGTTAGGCGTAACCATGCGCTCCCCTTGCGGCGTGGTGGAGTTCGGCGACACTAAGTCGATATACCAACCTGACGCATTCGCAATAGAGGTCGCACTAGCCAAAGGTGTAATCACACGGGCAGCAAGCACAGGCGGACTCACGCTAGTGTTGGCCGCTTGTTCCGCCACGATCGAACGTTGCACCAATGCTGTGCTGCGTCCACCGCTGAGGGCCGGCAAGCTTGCCCCTGAGTTGTTCTGAACAATGATGCCGTACCAAGTCTCCACATTTGTGGTGGTAAGGTCTGAAGAGCTCAGATACTGCCCAGTACCGAAGAACACCCAAACATTGCTCGTCAGCGGATCCTCGCCCACCAGCATGCCGGCGGTAATCGGCTGGGCATTCAGTGATGAATCGGTCGCCGTGAAGAGCACTGAACCGGCGGAACTCGGCGTAGCGGTGGCGGAAGTGGATCCAGTGTTGAGCGTAAACGACCACACCCGCCCATAAAGATCTCCTGCATAAGCCACCGTGCTTACACCTTTAGTGAGATCGTTCATCCAGACTGCGGGCGCAGCCAGCCCATTGCTGCCCTTGTTATCGGTTTGATGCACCGAAAGCGAACCTGTTGCAAGATCGAACTGTAACAAGGCAGCGGTATCGGCCGTACTGTTGTAACCATTTCCCATCAACACAGACCATTGTCCATCAGCCGTCTGAGCTATCACCGGCTTACCTACCAACTGGCCAATGTAATTGCTATTGGTTTGGCCATCCGTCGCAGAACGCTCCCACAAAAACTTGACACTGGCTGGATTTGTGACATCGAGCGCGTACACTGCCTGCGCCGGACCGCGTCCCGTTGTTCCCACCAATACGGTCGACCATGCATTGTTGATATAGGCATCGGCTACCGTCAGCTCGCCATCGTTGAAGAATTCGTGTGGAATGCCGGATTGTCCATAAAGCGGATTGGACAAAAGGCTCAGTGGATAAGACCCCGCGCCCCCCGATGAAGTAAGCCCGTCCGTAATCACAGCGCCGGGAACATATGCATATGTTTCCGCCCCCGTACCAGCATCGAACGCATGCAGCATGCCATCGTTGGCTGCTACCCAGATCGTTCCCGCGCGAGTGAACGCCGTGCCGGTACTGGCATACGTCGAAAAGGTGTCCGAACCGGTGAATGTTTGCTGATAAAACTGGTTTGGGCTAGGGGTTCCTACATAAACCGGCTGAGAGTTGACGATGTCCCCCAGCGGCGTCTTGCGGCTGCGGTATGGACCCTTATTTTTTTGTTCACCACTCGGATCGCCACGCAGATAGTTGATCATGCTCGCCTGTGCCGTGGCCGACGAGCCCAGCGCATTGAGTTGGGCGGTGGACAATGCCGGCGGCGCGCCCGATACATTCTGGAATGCGATGTATTTTGTTGCAGCGGTAGTGCCTGATGGGTTGTAGGTCCAGATGTTTCGGCTCGCTGCGGCAGGCAATGCCGCAGAAGCAGTCCAACTCGACGTGGTGGAAATCGCGCCGGTCGTTGGGTTGACCGAGTAGGCCGTCAGATCGCCGCTCCAAACCGCGGTGTAGTAATTGGCCTGATATGCCACGGTACCAGTTTGCAATTGAGTCGAGTTGGCTGCAAGGCTGGCACCTGTGCCCACGCGCTCGGAGGCACGATTGAGCGCGTCGTTAATCCCGCTAGTGAATGCCTGGGGGCTGGTCGCCGAATAAAAGCCACCGTGCCCATTGAGACCCGCATGAGCAAGGTCGGCAATGTTATTGATCGAATTGGAGCCCGGCTGCGGCCAACTGAAACCGCTTATCGCTGCCCCGCCGTTCGCCCAATTGAAGATCTGGTCAATGGTCGTACCAGAAGGAGAAATATTCTTGGGCGTAAAACCGAGGCCCAATGTGAAGGTAGTCATGTGCTGCCAAAACGCTGGATCGGCCGTACTCGTAGGAACTTCGTTGAGCAATCCGCCTGTCCCCCCTTGCAGATCGGTTTGCCAATATTTCATGGCGACGTCCGCCAACGTATTGGAATAACTGTCCGAATACGGCGCTTTCGCGGCATACTGATAGCTCTGGCCGTTTGGACCGGTAATCGCAGTATTTGCGGATGTGCCGTCCGCATTACCTGGACCATTGAAACTCGAAGTGCTTTCATTCCAGAAACCGTCCGTGGTTAGGATGGTATATGAAAGGCGACAAGCATATTTGGTGTTGTCGGTATCGGAATTCTGCCAAGGCTGATCGGTTTGGTAATACTTGCCCACCGCATCCAATGCCATGCGCAGTGGCGTGCCATTGTTAGGGTTGATACCTTTCAGCCATGTCCACAAAGCGGCCTTTTGCGTAGAAGCAGTACCGTCACCGAAAGGCTCAACCTCGGCAATTTTCTGGCTATTCTTTGTTACCGTGGGGGAAGGGAGCTGACTGTTGTTGTTGCCATCAATCGACCCGAAACCAATACGGAACGTAGGTGAAACCGTGACGAATGCGCTCATCAGCCCACTACGAGCCATCAGTATGCGTGTATGGTAGTACGCAAACCAATTGGCAATATTCTTTCCTGCCTGTACGCCGCTAGGCGCGGCCTTACCGGACGTATCCGTGTCCAGCACACAGTTGCTACCACAAGTCGAACTTCCACCCGAAGTCGCGTGGACGACGTAATACGTGGTATAGGGGCCAGCACCTGAATTTGAGTCCAGCGCGTACTGAAATGCACTCGAACTCTGTGAATACGGAAATGAGCAAAGTTTGGTCGTGGAAGTGTAATAAGACGACTTATAGTTGCCCGATGTTCCCGACGTATTGGCATAAAGCGTTTGGCAGGCCGAACTCGATGTCACAGTCTGCGACATCGTGAGGGTATAAGTTACCGTGGCGGAGTACGACAAAGTATTATTTTGATTGTTGTACTCTCCGGTAACGTCGTTGCTGCTGTAATTCGTTAGGTCGACGGAACCCGACGACGATGCGTTGAAGCCATCGAGAGGAACATTGGTAATGTCTGTCTGATCGGGATAAAGATCCGGCGTAGTAGTGGTGCTGTCCGCATAAGGCGGAGCCAAATACGTTACGGTAGGATTGTAATAAACCCCGTTGTTATTAGGATCTATCAAGGCAGCATTATTATAAGAATTGATCATGCCGTAGTCACTGGTGCAACTCACTCCATTGAGATAACACGCGTCAGGCATGTAATCCCACGCCATTGATCCGGAGTCATCCAGCATCAGCACGATATTGGGTGACAAAGAAGGCTGGATGATCAGCGGCTGCTGATCTACCGGCACGCTCGCCTCGGCAGTGGTGTACACGGCGCCCAGCCCACATACGAGCAGACCAACCGAAAGCAATCTACCCAAAAATCGAGTAACGGTATTGCGAAAATTCGATGCGCTCTTCATGACATTCCACTCGACAATATGCGGTGACGGATATGTCCGTCGTCAGCTCAGCCTTGCTTGACCATCGCCTGCAATACGACCACCCCGCGATCCCCTACCTTGGCGGGGTCGCCGCTGCGCGCGGTAACTCGGTAATACACCGAAGTAGTCGACTTACCTTGCGCCCCGTATTGATTGGAGTTGGCACTTTGATTGAAGCCGGTACTGCTGCTGGCATCGGCCCAATTGCCCATGTTTTCAACCACGTATTGAGGCTGTCCTGTCGCGTTGGAGCCCGCTGTGTATTGGCCTACACCGGTGCCTGTCGGAACCGAGAGGATGGCGCCGGATGGCAAGTTGGGATCTGCAAAGGGATTGGCAAAGCAGGTCGTGCCGCCAGCGGTGCAATTGCGCGATACATCGGCCGGAAAGGTACCCAATCGCGCGGCAGCGACGCGTAGCGCCGCCTCGGCGCTCTGGAATGCCACCTCGCGATCGTAGAGATTGGACGACATTTTCTGCTGGATGATGGTGCTTCGGCTTGCTGCCAAGCCCACCAACGCGATCACCACCAGAAGAATCAACGCGACAATGAGTGCCACGCCCTGCTGTGAACGCTTACTCGAAGGCAGATAGCCCTTCGTAAAACGATTGGTGTACCCGATTGGAAAAATCGTCGCGCGTTTCATGTCACTTCGCCCTGTTGCGTATCGTGGTCGTGGCCACGAAAGTACGCGTAATCGGCTGGGCGTTGGTGGTCGCCCGTTGGTTACTGCTTTGGATCTGCAGCGTCACCTTCACGGCGTCGACGGCGCTCCAGTTGCTTATGAGCGCCGCAGAAACGAAATCCGCGCTCGGTGGCTGATGGTAGGCAAGCGTCAGTGCGGTGACATTGCGCACCATTTCATTCGCCGTTCCTTGCGGCGTCGTCGAGGTGGCGCTTGGATTGACGGTAATCCTGTAGAGGGAGGTGCCGCTGCCTATGGACGACGGCCCCACGTACCAATCTACTGCATTGAGCGCAGCAATCTGCGAATTTGGGCCGAAAGAATACGGATTTCCGTTCGTGGTACATACCGTGGGGTAGCCCATGCCCTTGGAACAGTTGCCGGGAGAGACCTTATTGCCGGTATCGTGCACGACGGTCACGTTACTGTTGTTGTAATTGGTGATCTGTACGATCGTTGCATGATTGGGGTCGCACACCATGATGATGTCGCCCGTTTGCAACGTTGAGGTGGTTTCGTTGAGCTTGAAGTTCGCCGCCGTGCTTGCACTCGCAGGTGCCACGCTCAGGCCAGTGTCGGCGCTTCCCAGCAGCATCAGGGAATCCGTACCAGCAGTCCGCGCCGGCATACCGGAGACGATGGCCGGATCAGTCTGTGTGTGATCGTAACCTATCACGGCGTTGTTCCAGTTCGCCCACCACGTTGAAGCGCTGTTGTTCACCACGTTGGCGATGGGCTCGCCGTTGTTGCAACCGGTCAATCCGGCATCTCGGATATCACGCGCCATCAATTCGAACGCGGTACGCGAGCCGCTCTGCACTTCGCTCAACGCTTGATTGGTATCGTACGAATTGAGATTGGCCAGAAACACACTAACGACGCCGCCGATGACAATCAGACCAAGCAGCATCGCGACCATCAATTCGATCAGCGTAAAACCGCGCGCTTGTTTCCTAAGATACAGCGCGTCACCTGACATCTTGCGGAGCGTGAAGGACGTATTCATAGCATGGCCTGTGTTATGACCTTCTGTGCGCTCGTACCACCTACCCCGGCGCGGCTATCGTCAAAGGTGATGGTGATGGCGCAATTGACGGCATTGTTTCCCGTGTTGGTACACGTGATCTGGCTAGTGGCGCTGGCACCGAGATCCGTACGCAATTGAGTACACCATTGATTTAGCTGCTTGCTGGACAGTGAACTCCCCGCCGCGGGACAACTTCCACTGATGGGGCCGTTATAGGCACCATTTGCCGCACTAGAGAAGTCCGCCCGCATCAAGTCGAGGATCGAATAGCTGTCGATCGTTGCCAGGCTGCGCGCCATGGCGCTGTTGTTGGTGGACAACGACACTGCCTGCAGAGCGGCAACACCTAAAAACCCCACGGAAATAATCAACACCGCGATCATTACTTCGATCATCCCCACACCCTTTTGTGTCCGCGCCGCGCTCATCGATCTCTTGCGGGATCCGGCCAACACGGAGGAAATGTCGAGTCCCTGTTTCATGGGCACGTCCCCGTCGATGTTTGGGTGTAGATGATCGAGCCCCCTGTCATCATGATCGCAACGCGGTTATTGCTCTTGAGCTGGGTATTGCAGATAGTGGCGATCGTATTGCTGTAGGGCGAGCTGCTATTACCGCCAGCCAGATAACCAATTCCGACCCCCGAAAAGCGCAATGCTGCGATGCTGCCGGACAACTGCACGGGCGATGTCAAGCCTGCTATCGGCGCCAGTACTGGAGTGGCAGTGGCCCCAGTGGCTCCAGACCATGCGTACACAGCTCCAGATTGCGAAACGCCTGATTGGGGATTGCATGCAGAACCCAGCGTGTCGCCGGTGTTATTGGTCGTAGAGTCGCTGCACAACTGCGCATACCCGTTGAGCTTCACCGCTTCCAAGCGAGCCGTATTGATCGCGGCGACGAAATCATTCACCGTCGTGGTCAGCCGGCTGGCGTTGATCATGCTGGTGAAGCTGGGCACGGCGACGATCATCAGGATGGCAGCCACCGCCAACGTGACCATCAGCTCCACAAACGTGAACCCCTTGGCACACCTTCCCAGCGTGCGTCGCAACAAGACGTGCATGAGATTCCCCCTGGTACCTAGTTTTTAGTCTACGCGTCTGCTTTGTCCCGACTAGTCATGAGCGACACCGGAATAAGCCCTTTCCGACAAGTGGCAAAGTTTTTCCGACAAGCGGATTAAAGGAGGGAGGAGGACGTGAGGGCGGTCACGGATGGAGTGTGTGGCATGCACGGTGTGCGGTTGGCCCTTCCCTGTGATCTCGTCTGGCCTTTGTGCCTTGGATGAAACTCCAGCATTTAAGTATGCGTGCATGGCGCTGTTGGGGTTTGCACCCCAACCTACGCACAGGATGAAGCCCCTGCTTCACGATGCATGCGTGCCTGGCAATGCTGGGATTGGCATCCCAGCCTACGATCCTGGACCAATCCTGCCCTTCCCCGACTCTCGCCCCGTAGGGGATGCACCGCCAGTGGTTCCTTCTGCACGACTGGGGGCGGATAATCGTTGCCCTTTCCGCTCAGGCACTTCATTTAATGATGTTCACACCCGGTCAACGCTGGATCTCCACCGCCGAACCCGAACTCGGCCTTGGCACCGTGCTGCGCGTCGAGGGGCGCGGGGTGCAGGTGTTGTTTGCCAAGTCGGGGGTGTTGCGGCCTTATGCGGCCGATTCGGCGCCGCTGGTGCGGGCGGAGTTCCGGGCCGGGCAGCGGGTGGCGGGCAAGGGCATTGCGTTTCTGGTGGAACGGGTGGAGGAGCGCGAAGGGCTGCTGGTCTACCGCGGCGAAGGGCGCGAGCTACACGAGGGGCAGCTGGATGACGAACAGAGCGTCAGCCAGGCAGACGACCGGCTGATCGGCGGGCGCACCGACCCGGTCCAGCATTTCGATCTGCGCCTGGAAAGCCTTCAGCGCCGAGCCATGGCGCGGCGTTCGCCGAGCTGGGGCCTGAGTTCCGCGCGCATCGGCCTGGTGCCGCATCAGTTGCGCGTGGCGGGCATTGCCGCGTCGCGCCATCCGCCACGCGTGCTGCTGGCCGACGAGGTGGGCCTGGGCAAGACGATCGAGGCGGGCATGATCGTCGCGCGCCAGATCGCGGCCGGCCGGGCCACGCGCGTGCTGGTGCTGCTGCCGGATACGCTGGTCTATCAATGGTTCGTGGAGCTGCTGCGCCGCTTCAACCTCAGCTTTGCCATCTATGACGAAGAGCGCTGCGAGGCGCTGGAGCAATCCGGCAGCGACGCCAATCCGTTCGAGGATGAGCAACTGGTGATCGCCGATTTCGGCTTCCTCGAGCAGAACCCCAAACGCGCCGCCCAGTTGTTGGAAGCGGGCTGGGATCTGCTGGTGGTGGACGAAGCCCATCACCTGGCGTGGACGCCGGAAAGCGCCAGCCCGCGCTACACCTTGGTGGAACAGCTCGCCGCGGCCACGCCGGGCGTGATCCTGCTGACCGCCACGCCGGAACAGCTGGGGCGCAGCGGCCACTTCGCCCGCCTGCGCCTGCTCGATCCGCAGCGCTATCACAGCCTGGAGGCGTATCTCGCCGAGGCCGAGCATTTCCAGTCGCTTTCACGCATTGCCGACAAGCTGCTGGAACGCGCTCCGCTCGAAACCGCCGATCTGGAACAACTGCAAAAGGCCTTCGACGGCGACGCCACGCTGCAGGCTTGCCTGGCCGATCCCACCAAGCCCGAACACAGCCGCGAACTGCTGGCGGCATTGATCGATCGCCACGGCACGGGCCGCTCCATGTTCCGCAACCGCCGCGCCAATATCGGCGGCTTTCCCAAGCGCGTGCCGGCATGGGAATTGATCGACGCGGAACGCGTGGACGAACGCACGCGCCAGGCGTTGCTGGCCGAGTTCCATGCGGACATCCAGCAGCCTGTGCCGGTGCTGGAACTGGATTACGCCAGCGATCCGCGCATCGATGCGTTGGTCGCGCTGCTCGATCGCCACCCGCAAGACAAGGTTCTGCTGATCTGCCGCAGCCAGGCCAAAGTGCTGGCGCTGGAAGAAGCGTTGCGCACGCGCACCGGCGCCGGTATCGCGCGCTTCCACGAAGGGCTGGGCATCGTGCAGCGCGATCGCAATGCGGCGTATTTTGCGCAAGCGGACGGCGCGCGCCTGCTGATCTGTTCGGAGATCGGTTCGGAAGGCCGCAATTTCCAGTTTGCGCATCGCCTGGTGCTGTGGGATCTGCCGCTCGATCCGGACCTGCTCGAGCAGCGCATTGGCCGCCTGGATCGCATCGGCCAGAAGCACGACATCAGCATTCACATCATCGCCGCCGCCGATAGCGCGCAGCATGTCCTGGCGCGCTGGTACGACGAAGGCATCGATGCGTTCCGCACCAGCCCGGCGGATGGGCGCGAATTGCTGCGCCGTTTCGGCGACACCCTGGCGCGCCTGGCGGAAGAACACGCACGCGGCGACGACCAGCGCGACCAGGAACTGGACGTGCTGCTGGCCGAAACGCGCGCCGCGCACGAGCAGATGGCCGAGCTGATCCGCGCCGGCCGCGATCATCTGCTCGAGCTTGCCGCCAGCCGCGATCTGCACGCGGAGGAGTTGGCGCAAGCGTTCCGCCGCGAAGACAACGATCCCTCGCGCGATGCGTTTCAGCAGCGTCTGCTGGAATCCTTCGGCGTGCACGTGGAAGAGCTCGGCAGCAACGTGCTGCTGCTCGATCCGCAATATCTTTCCACCGATGCCCTGCCCGGCTTTGCCGAAGGCCCGGTGTCGATCACCTTCTCGCGCGAGGTGGCGCTCGCGCGCGAGGAGCTGCCGCTGCTGCGCCTGGATCATCCGATGATCGCCAGCGCCGTCGACCTGGTGCTGTCGCACGAACGCGGCAACGCGGCCTTCATGGTGGACGACGCATTGCCGCCGCGCAGCGCGCTGCTGCAGGCCGTCTACGTGCTGGAATGCGTGGCCGAACGCAGCCTGGATGCCGAGCGCTTCCTGCCCACGCAACCGATCGTGGCGACGATCGACACCAAGCTCACCGAACGCGCGAATTTCCAGCCCAGCGACATCGCCGTGCGTCGGGCCGGAGAACGCACCATCGAAGTGCCACGCTACCGCAAGTTCCTCGCCAAACTGGTGCCGCCGATGCTGGAAAAGGCCGAGGCGGCGGCCAGCCTGCGCGCACAAGGCAGCATCGCCGATGCGGTGAACGAAGCCCGCGACATGCTGGATGCGGAACTGGCGCGCCTGCATGCGCTGCGCGCGGTGAATCCGTCGATCAGCGAGGCGGAGATTGCGGGAGTGGAAGCGGAACGTGCAGCATTGCTTGAAGCATTGCCACAGGCGCGTTTGCGCCTGGATGCGGTGCGCTTCGTAGTGAGTCCGGATTTTCTGGCGTTGCGCTAAGCCTCCTGCTCCCTCTCCCCTCCGGGGAGAGGGTTGGGGTGAGGGGCGAATCTTGCGGGAAACCATCACGTAGGTTGGGTTAGCGCAGCGTAACCCAACATTTCGAGGCGGCATTGTTGGGTTACGCTGCGCTAACCCAACCTACGAAACTGCGCAGCCGAACCCCAATAGGGGATACATATGGCAACGTTGGGTTTCGGCTGCGCCTCTACCCAACCTACACGGCTACACCGCGTTCGCATCCGCCGCTGCAACGCTCATCCTGCGCCCGATGCCAAACACGAAATACGCCACCGTCAACAACGCCACCCACGCCGCGCCCACGTACAAGGCCACGCGCGTATCCGGGTGATAGCCCAGCATGAACACCACGAACAACAGGAATGCCAGGCACACCGCGCTGGTCAGCGGCCAGCCGCGCAGCGGGAATTTCGTCTTGCCGTAGCGGCGGCGGAAGCTGAAGTGCGCGATCAACACCATCGACCACGTCCACACCGTGTTGAACGACAGGATCGACATCATCATTTCGAAGATGCTTTTGGGCAGTTCGTAATTGAGCACCACGCCGATCATCAGGCACGCCAGCGTCACCAGCACACCGCGCACCGGCACGCCGTGCGAGCTCACCTTGGCCAGCACCGCCGGCGCCTGGCCCTTGTTGGCAAGGCTGTAGAGCATGCGGCTGCCGCTGAAGGTGGTGCTGTTGAAGCCCGATAGCGCCGCGGTGATCAGCACGAAGTTGATCAGCCCTGCGGCCTGCGCAATGCCGAGCTTGTCGAAGGTGGTCACGAACGGGCTGCCCTGCGTGCCGATCTGGTTCCACGGATAGATCGCCATGATCACGAACAGCGCGCCCACGTAGAAAATCAGGATGCGCCACAGCACCGAATTGACGGCGCGCGGAATGGTCTTATCCGGCTGCGAGGCTTCACCGGCCGCCATGCC
>CBJMMB010000089.1:0-15865 GCA_966430775.1 uncultured Dyella sp.
GCGAAGATCAACGCGACGATCGCGCCCAGGCTCAACACGACGCGGATCAATTCGCCGGTCACATTGATATCGGGCACGCTCGCCGCCGGCGCGCGCGCCAATACGGTCATCACGATGCTCATCGCAGCTTGCGCACCCGTTCGGCCGGACTGATCACGTCGGTGAGGCGGATACCGAATTTCTCGTTGATCACCACCACTTCGCCGTGCGCCACCAGGGTGCCGTTGACGAACACGTCCAGCGGTTCGCCGGCCGCGCGGTCCAGTTCCACCACCGAGCCCTGGTTGAGCTGCAGCAGGTTGCGGATGCTGATGCGCGTGCGGCCCACTTCCATCGCCAACGTCACCGGCACGTCCAGGATCATGTCCAGGCTTACGTCGGCCGCGTTGTCGCCGGCGGCGCTCAAGGCGTCGAATTCCATGCGCGGCTGTGCGCCGTTGACGCCGTGATTGGGGTCGAGAGTCTGGCTCATGCGATTTTTTCCGGAGCAAAGTCGAACGTGGAAAGAGGTGCGCGGCGCCCGGCCGCGCGTTTGTAGCGGACCGCGTAGCGGCCGTTGGACTGGCCATACTCGCCGCGGAAAATCGGTATGTCTTCGGCGAATACCGTGGTCATGCCGGGCAGGCTGATCGGAATCACGTCGCCCACGCGCAGGCCGAGGAATTCACCAATGCTGATTTCGGTTTCCAGCAGCAGCGAGCTGAGCTCGACTTCCGCATCCATCACTTCTTCGTGCAGGCAGTTGATCCAGCGCTCGTCGCGCTCGCCCATGCGGTCGCTCTGCACGCCGGCGTCGAGCATGGTGCGGATCGGCTCCACCATCGAATAAGGCAGGGTGAGATGCACCTCGCCGCCGCCGCCGTCGAGCTCGACGTGGAAGCGCGACACCACCACCGTTTCGGTGGGGCTGACGATATTGGCGAACTGCGGGTTGATCTCCGAGTTCATGAATTCGAACTGCACCTGCATCGCCGGCGCCCAGGCCTCGACCATCGCGGCAAACACTTCCACCAGCAGGATCTGGATCACGCGGTTTTCGGTAGGCGTGAAATCGCGCCCTTCGATGCGCGCGTGATAACGGCCGTCGCCGCCGAAGAAATTGTCGATCACGGTGAAGACCAGACGCGGCTCCATCACTGCCAGCGCCGTGCCACGCAACGGCTTCACCTTGATCAGGTTGAGATTGCTCGGCACGTTCAGGCCGTGCACGTATTCGCTGAACTTCTGCATCTTCACGCCGAGCACCGACACTTCGCAGGTCTTGCGCAGCACGCCGAACAGGCCGGTACGGAAGAAACGCGCGAAACGATCGTTGATCATTTCCAGCGTGGGCAGGCGCCCGCGCACGATGCGGTCCTGCTGGGTGAAATCGAAATCCAGCACGGTGCCGGCCGGCGGCGGCACGTCGCTCTCGGTCTCGATCTGGCCGCCATCGACGCCGTTGAGCAGGGCGTCGATTTCTTCCTGTGAAAGCAGGTCGCTCATCGGCTTAGCTCCCGTTACTGCATTACGAAGCTGGTGAAATAAAGCGCGTCGACATCCGGCTTGCCAGTTTTGTCGGCGACGATTTTGCGCACGGCCTCCAACGCTTCGGCCTGCAGCTTTTTCTTGCCGGCGATGTCGCTCAGGCCTGCATAGGTCTGGCTGCTGAACAGCATCACCAGCGCATTGCGGATCACCGGATCGCTTTCTTTCATCGCCTGCACCGCGGCCGGATCGTGCGTCATCACGGTCACGCCCACCTGCAGGTAGCGCGTGGCGTCCTGGTCCTGGAAATTCACCACAAAGGCGGGATCGAGCGGCAGGAACAATTCCGGCGCTTTCGGCGCAACGGCCGCAGCGGTGGGCTGCGCATGCTGCGCGCGGCTGTAGAGATAACCGCCCACGCCCAGCAAGGCGAGCACGGCGATGCCCGCGTACATCTTGGCGCCGCCCTTTTTCTTAGGTACGGCTGCTTCATTTCCGTCGACAGTCTCGGCGTTAGCCATGAACAACCTCATTCCATAACAAGACGTGGCGCCGCGCCTTTTCGCAAAGCGGGCTTAGCTGCAGAACTTTTAGCAAGCTGCGTGCCACGGTGTGGAGGCGCATAACAGCGCGGTTTGTGGCGCGGAGAGGCGACGCGGGTGGCGTTTTATTGACGCGTGTCGGAATGAAGGCGCGTGCGTTGCGTGGTGATTACGTCAGGCTGCGAGAAACCATCCGTAGGTTGGGCTGAGGCGCAGCCGAACCCCAACGTCGCCATGTGCATTATCACGTTGGGTTTCGGCTGCGCCTCTACCCAACCTACTGACGCTTACGGCAAGCGTCAGGCGAACGCGTCGACCAGGCCTACGGCTATGCGCGTTGCTGCTGCGATCGGTGTATCACCGACTGCTTCGTCGCTGGCGCTGCTGGAGGCCTGCGACTGCTGCCCTTGCTGAGCAAACTGCTGCTGCGCATGCTGGCCTACTGTCGCGTGGCCCAACGAAAGGCCCTGCCCGCCCAGCATCTGGTTGAGCTGGTCCAGGCCTTGCTGCACGGCGGCGCTGGTGGCGGGATGCTGGGTCATGAAGCTCACATCCACGCGGCCATGCTCCACGCTCACTTTCACGTCAAGCGGGCCAAGATCCTGCGGGTTCAAGCGTATCTGCGCCTGCTTCACGTCCTGGCCGCTGAGCCAAGTGATCTGCTGGCCGAGTTCCTTGGCGAAGCCGGAGGAACCGACCGGTGCGTTCATTGCGAGATTGTGCGTGGCGCCTGTCGGTGCGCTTGTCGGAGGTGCCGACACCGCTGCGGTAAGACTGCCCAACGCAGCAAGATCGGGCGAGCTTTGTGATGTGCTGTCGGTGTTCGTCGCCGGCGCGGCGTGGCCGATCGCGGCCAGCCCTGCCGCAAAGTTTTGGAGATTGTCGCCGTTGCCCGAAGCCGGTGCGCTGCCATCCGCGGGCACGGCGCCATGGCTGACATCGCTGGCGGTGGCGGCGCTGGCGTTCGCGTCCGCAAAGATGGATGCCTTTTGCGACAGCGCATCGATGCCCTGGTTTGGCCCGCCAACGTTGCCCGTGGCCGTTCCCGCAGGCACGCTCATGGCGACGGCCAGCGGCGTGGGTATCAACGCAGCCGCCAGCGCGTTCGATTGCGCGGCATTCGCCGGTTTGTCGCCGGTTTGCGGAGCGGGCTTGGCGGGTGCCGCATGCGTGGTATTCCCGCCATGCGTATCGCCGACCACGTGGTCGATCAGGTTGAGCACGACATGCGCCAGGGCGCCGGCGCCGCCGGTGAGATCGATGCCGATATCGCTGCCGTTGTCAGCATCGTCCTGTCTGGATGCATCGGCAGCGCCCGGCTTGTTCGCATGGGTTGCGTTCGCCGCCTGCGCGCTGTTGTCGCTCTGGCTTGCGTCGCTGGTTTGCGTGGCGCCTTGGGTCGGGTCCGCCGGCGGTGTTTGCTGTTGCTGGGCCGACTGCAAGTGCGCGCTGAAGCTGGCGCCGCCGTGCTGCTGGCTCGCCGGCCGCGGCGCGCTGGCATGCTGCGTCGGGGAGGCAATCGGCAGAGAAGCTAATGGCGTGGCGCTCATGCGGGCATGCTCTTCAATACGTTGATCCAAGAAATAGGCAGCAAGAAGCAAGCCAGCAGTGGGGAACGCCTCATGGTGCGCCCAGCCGATGGCTGCGATGCTGCATCCGCTCGTCCACTTCCGCCTGTTCAAGCCGCTGTTCGCGCTGGCTTTCCTGCTTGCGCAGGCGTTCGACCACGCTGTCGAGCGCGTTCTCGCGCGCATGCGCCTGCAGCCAGCGTTCGCGCGCGCCCTCGAGCTGGCGCTGCAGGCGCTCGATCAGCTTGGCCTGCTGCACGATCGCCTGGTCGATGCGGTCGACGAATTGTTGACAGTTGAGCAGCGCGCTTACCGTCAGGCCGCCGTCGGCCAGGCTGTAGTCGCGCCGATAGCGCTGCAGTTCTTCCAGTTGCTGTTCGGCGTGGGCGAGTTTCTGTTGATGATCGGCCAGCCGCTGCAATGCGTCTTTCTGGCGGCGCTGCGCCTGGTCCACGGCCGGTTGCAGTCGATCCGAACGCGATGGCATGGCTAGATCTCCGCGGTGAGGGAAGCCAACCGTTCTTGCGCAGCATGCAGCTCGACCGGCTCGTCGACCTCCTGCTGCAGGAACCGGGTCAGCCGCGGATACATCGCGATGGCCTGGTCGACTTGCACGTCGGAGCCTTTCTGGTACGCGCCCACCGCGATCAGGTCCTGCCGCTGGCGATAGGCCGAATACACCTGGCGAAAGCGTTGCGCGGCGCGCATCTGTTCCTTCGCCACCACCGCCGGCATCACGCGGCTGATCGACGCCTCGATATCGATGGCCGGATAGTGGCCGGCCTCGGCGAGATCGCGCGACAGCACGATATGGCCGTCCAGGATCGCGCGCGCCGCGTCGGCGATCGGGTCGTGGCGATGATCGTCGCCTTCGGTCAGCACGGTGTAGAACGCGGTGATGGAACCGCGCCCTTCGGCATCGTTGCCGGCGCGTTCCACCAGCGCCGGCAACATCGCGAACACCGATGGCGGATAACCCTTGGTCGCCGGCGGCTCGCCGATCGCCAGCGCGATTTCGCGCTGCGCCTGCGCGTAACGCGTCAGCGAATCCATCAGCAGCAATACGCGCTGGCCGCGATCGCGGAACCATTCGGCGATCGCCGTGGCGTATTGCGCGCCGCGCAGGCGCTTGAGCGGCGGTGCGTCGGCCGGTGCGGCCACGATCACCGCGCGCTCGCGGCCTTCGTGGCCCAGCGTCTGTTCAACGAACTCTTTCACTTCGCGGCCGCGTTCGCCGATCAGGCCCACGACCACGACGTCGGCGTCGGTGTAGCGCGTCATCATGCCGAGCAAGGTGGACTTGCCCACGCCGGAACCGGCGAACAGGCCGATGCGCTGGCCACGTCCCACCGTCAGCAAGGCATTGATCGCGCACACGCCGGTGTCCAGCGGCGTATCGATCGGTTTGCGCGCCATCGGGTTGATCGGCTCGCGCTTGAGTGCGGCATGGCTTTCCGCCCGCAACGGGCCTTCGCCATCCAGCGGCATGCCGTCGGCGCCGACCACGCGGCCGAGCACTGCATCACCCACCGGCAAGCCACCGGTGCGCGCGCACGGGCGCACGCGCGCATTCGGCAGCACGCCGTGCATTTCGGTGACGGGCATCAGCAGCAGGCGTTCGTCGGCGAAGCCCACCACTTCGGTATCCAGCTCGCTGCCATCGGCCGCATCGACCAGGCAGCGCGCGCCCAGCGGCGCTTCGCAACCTTCGGCTTCCAGGGTCAGGCCGACCACACGGCGCAGGCGCCCTTCCACCGTCAACATCTGCGCGGCGCGTGCATGCTGTGCACGCAGGCCGAGTTGCCGGCGCCAGCGTTGATGCTTGCCTGGCGTTGCGGCGCTCATGCAGACACCTCGTCCGCGCCATCGTCGCGATCGTCGCCGAGCACCGCATCGACAACGGCGGCCAGTCGTGTGCTGACGCGTGCATCGAGGCGCGAGCGCTCGCTTTCCAATACGCAATCGCCACGTTGCAAGGCGGGGTTGGCGCCAAAACGCCAATGCGGTTCGGTAGCGCCCAGTTCACGCAACAGATCCAGATCGCTCGGATTCACCCACACGCGCAGCTCGCGTGTCGACGACGGCAACGCCGCGGCGGCTTCGCGCACGGCGCGTTCGATCAAGGAAGGATCGAGCTGCAACTCGCGCGTCACCACGCGCTGGGCGATGACGGTGGCGAGCAATGCCAGCTCGCGCTCGACCGCATCGTCCATGCCTGCGAGCGGACGCGCGGCGGCGGTGCACAAGGCATCCAGCCGCGTCAGGCGTTCGTCGAGTTCTTTCTTTGCCGCCGCGCGCCCTTCGGCCAGGCCTGCGGCATAGCCTTCCTCGCGCGCCTGGCGTTCGATTTCTTCCAGCTCGTAGATGGTCGGGCCGGGCGGTGCGGCGGGTTCGGCTGCGGTTTCGCCGCCGACTGACGGTGGTTCCCAGCGATCGAAACCGGCAACCGTTTCGCGAGTGAGGATGCCAGGCATCAGCAATCCCCCGTAGGTTGGGCTGAGGCGCCGCCGAACCCCAACGTTGCCATGCCGATTACGACGTTGGGGTTCGGCTGCACCTCAGCCCAACCTACGGGAGACGTCGTAAGGCACGCCATCACACGAACTCGTCGCCGCTGGCCGACAGACTGATCTGCCCCGCATCCGCCAGCTTGCGCGCGATCTGCAGCACTTCTTTCTGCGCGGCGTCCACTTCGCTGAGCTTGACCGGGCCTTTCACTTCGAGATCGTCGCGCAGCATATCGGCCGCACGCTTGGACATGTTGGCGAAGATCTTTTCGCGCACGCTCGCTTCGGCGCCTTTCAGCGCGACGATCAGGCTGGCGGACGGCACTTCGCGCAGCAAGGTCTGCATGCTGCGATCGTCGATGTCGCCCAGATCGTCGAACACGAACATCAGCTCTTCGATCTTGGTGCTGAGGCCGGCGTCGTGCGTGCGGATCGCGCTCATCAATTCGGTTTCGCGCGAAGTTTCCATCGCGTTGAGAATCGCGGCTGCAGCCTTGAGGCCACCGACCGAGGCGGACTTGAGCTTGCTCGAGGTGCCGGAGAATTGGCGCTCCATGATTTCATCCAGCTCGTTCAGCGCCTGCGGCTGCACGCCATCGAGATTGGCGATGCGCATCACCGCGTCGCTGCGCACGCGCTGCGGCAGGTAGCCGATCACTTCGGCAGCCTGGTCCGGCTCCAGATGCGCCAGCACCAATGCGATGATCTGCGGGTGCTCCATGCCGATCATCTCGGCGATGGCGCGGCTTTCCATCCACTTCAGCGATTCCAGGCCCTTGGTGGAACGGCCCAGCAAGATGCGATCGATCAGGCTGCCGGCCTTGGTTTCGCCGAGCGCGCTGACCAGCACCTTGCGGATATATTCCTCGGTGCCCACGCCAAGCGCGGTCTGGCGGCCGATGTCTTCGTTCAGGCGGTTGAGCACTTGTTCGACCTGGTCGCGCGACACGTTGCTGAGCGTGGCCATGGCGGTACCCACGGCCTGCACGTCGCGCGCGCTCAAATGCTTGAGCACCTCGGCGGCGTCCTGCTCGCCCAGGGTCAACAACAGGATCGCGGCGCGCTGGGCACCGTTGAGCAGTGCCTCAGCTGCCATCGTCGCCCACCCAATTCATGACGACCTGCGCGACCTGCTTGGAATTTTCCTGCGCCAGCTTGCGCGCGGCGCCGATCTTCTGCTCGTACGCCATATGTTGTATGTGCGGCGAGGTGATGCGCACGGAATCTTCGCGTTCATCGTCGGCAATGCGCACGGACACGGTCGGCACCGGCCCGGCCAACGCCGGCATCGGCTCGGGCCCGCGCATCAAGCCTTTCAATAGCGGACGCAGCAAACCAAAGGCGATCAACACAGCGATCAGAATGCCAGCGCCCTGCTTGATCAGATCGAGCATGCCCGGACGCAGCCAGAACGGTTGCGCCACCGGCGCGGTGTCGGCTGCCGCATCGGTGGAGAACGCCTGGTTGATCACGGTGACGCTGTCGCCGCGCTGCGCGTCGTAACCGACCACGTTCTTGGTGAGATCGGTCAGGTGCTGCAATTCCTGTGCGCTGAGCGCCACGCTGCCGCCTTTGCCGTCGGGCGCAGGCTTGTTGTCGACCACCACCGCAACGGTGAGGCGCGTCAGCTTGCCGGCGGGATTGCTGACGTGGCTGATGGTGCGGCCCAGTTCGTAGTTGCGTGTGGCGCTGGAAGACGTATCGGTGGGCGTCGCATTGGCGGTATTGCTTGCCGCGGCGTTCGCTGCCGGCGGCGTGCCGGCGTTGGGCTTGGCCGCGGTCGGCTGCGCGACCGTGTTCGGCGGCTGGTTGCTCAAGGCGCCGGCGATCTCGCCTGCCGCGGCGCCGTCGCGTTTCTGATCGCTGCTGGTCTGTTCGCTGCGCAAGGCGGGCTTGTCGCCATCGTAGCTTTCGCTGGCTTTTTCGCTCTGGCTGAAATCCAGCGCCACGTCGACCTGCGCGCGCACGCGTCCGGCGCCCACGATCGGTGTAAGCAATGTTTCGATGCGCTGCGCATAGCTGTTTTCCATGCGCGTGGTCAGCCGCATATGCGCATCGCCCACGGCGCCGGGACTGTCGGGATCGGACACGGTCAGCAGGGTGCCTTGTTGATCGACCACCGAGACTTGCGACGGATCCAGATCCGGCACGCTGGACGAGACCAGATGCACGATCGCCTGCACCTGGCTGCTGTCGAGCTGGCGGCCCGGATACAGGGTGAGCAAGACCGACGCGCTGGCCGGATGATTGTCGCGAATGAAGGCCGACGGCTTGGGCAGCGCCAGATGCACACGCGCCGCACGCACGAATTGCAGGCCGGCAATCGTGTTGCCCAGGTCCGTTTCCAGCATTTCACGGTAATGCGTGCTTTCGGCCAGATCGCTCATACCGAACGGCGAATCGCTTTGCGGCAACGTCGCACCGGCCGTACTGCCTTGCGGCAGACCCTGGCTGGCCAGGCGCAAACGCGTTTCGGCCAGCACGTCGGCGGGCACGGATATGGATGCGCCGTCCGCACCGAGACGGAATGGCGTATTACTGCTCTGCAAAGCCTGCGTCACCGCGGCAGCGTCTTTCGTATCCAGCCCCGCGTACAGCAATGCGTAGTTGGGACCGCGCGACCACAACACGATGCCCACACCCAGCGCCACCGCCATGGCCACACCCACCAGCAGCATCAGCAGGCGCGTGGTCGGGTTGCTCAGGAGGCTCTTGAGCTGGTCCTGGCGTGCGTTGACGGTGGCGGGCGTGGTGTCGGGCATAGAGACGAATCAGTGAATGGAGGCGGCCATCTTGCGGTGTCGTCATTCCGGCGCAGGCCGGAATCCAGTTGTGTTGCGCGAGACACAAACCCTGTTCGTGCCGTGCCCTGCGGACGCGTTACATGGACGGGATTCGGATTTGCGCGGAGTGAAACGGCACTACGTCAAACCGGCATGTTCATGATCGTGGTGTACGCATCGACCAGCTTGTTGCGCACTTCCACCAAACCGCGGAACGCAAGATCCGCTTTCTGCCCGGCGATCGACGTCTTGACGATGTCGGCGCCGGGATCGCCACGCTCGAACGCGGTGACCTGTCGCTGCGCATCGTTCTGCTGCGCGGCCACGGCGCCGATGCTCTGCTTGAACAGCGTGCCGAAATCCACGCCCGGCCCTTTCGATGCAGCCGGCAATGCGGCGGCCGGCATCGCACCGGAGGCTTGCGCGCCGAGTGCGCGCATCTGCGAAAGCAAATTGTTGACGTCGATCTGACTCATGTCGGTTTTCCAACGCTTGCGCGGTTACAGAGTGCTTTATGCAACGGCCGTGCCACTCTCCGGCGACGGATCGCTGCTGCGGCAGGCCGATTGCAGGCCGTACTTGCGCAGCTTTTCCACCAGCGTGGTGCGTTGCATGTGCAACAGCTTCGCCGCATGCGCGACCACGCCATCGGTGATGTCCAGCGCCTGGCGAATCAGCCCGACTTCGATATCGGCCAGGTGATCCTTCAGGTCCACGCCGCCCTCGGGCAGCAGGATCTCGGTCTCCAGCGCGTGACGGTTGTGCGTCGGCATCGGCTTGCTCTGGCCGTCCAGCATCGCACGTACCACGCTGCCGCCAGTTTCTTCCACGGCCTGCGCGCCGCGGTATTTTTCCGGCAGGTCGTTGGCGCGCACTTCGCTGTTCGGATAGAGAATGGCGAGGCGTTCGACCAGGTTGGAAAGCTCGCGCACATTGCCCGGCCAGCCGTGCTGGCGCAGCGACTGCATGGCGCTGCCGCTGAAGCGCACGCTGTTGAGGCCGCGACGCTGCAGGCGTTGATTGAATTCGTGGATCAGCTCGGGCATGTCTTCGAGGTGCTCGCGCAGCGGCGGCATCTCCAGCGGGAACACGCTCAGGCGGTAATAGAGGTCTTCACGGAAGCGGCCTTCGGCGGTGGCCACTTCGAGATTGCGGTGCGTGGCGGCGATGATGCGCACGTCGCAGCGCTGGGTACGGTTGCTGCCGACGCGTTCGTACATGCGTTCCTGCAGCACGCGCAGCAGTTTCACTTGCATCGGCAGGCTCATGTCGCCGATTTCATCGAGGAACAGCGTGCCGCCTTCGGCCATCTCGAAGCGGCCCTTGCGCGTGCTGATGGCGCCGGTGAATGCGCCCTTTTCGTGGCCGAACAATTCGCTTTCCAGCAGTTCGGCGGGAATCGCGCCGCAGTTGATCGCCACGAACGGCTTGTCGCGGCGCGGCGAGCAGTCATGGATGGCGCGCGCCACCATCTCCTTGCCGGTACCGGATTCGCCCAGCACTAGCACGCTGGAATCGAACGGCGACACCTGGCGGATCAGCGCATTGACGCGCCCCATCGCGGTGGAACCGCCAACCAGGCGCAGCGGCGCCGGCTGGCTCTGCGTAGCGCGCAGCGTCGGCGCACGGCGCACGGCTTCGGCCAGGCGCTCATAGCGCAAGGGAAAATCCAGTACTTCAACCTGTGCCGCATAGGGCGAGCCGCCGCGGGTCATGCGTTCCAGCTGCGGCGAATCGGAGCCGACCAGCACCAGCAATTGCTCCGCCGGCACTTCCAACGAGGCCAGCAATTGTTCGCACAG
Source organism: uncultured Dyella sp. (assembly GCA_966430775.1). GTDB lineage: Bacteria > Pseudomonadota > Gammaproteobacteria > Xanthomonadales > Rhodanobacteraceae > Dyella_B. Next base: position 10,670 of record CBJMMB010000089.1, read on the forward strand.
AGTGTCGTCGTCGATACCGCCTATATATACCGCTCGCCAGTCGTGCGTCATCGAATCGGTGGGCAGCGATGCATCCCAGCGCTGCGGATAAAAGCCCATGAACTGCAGGGCGGATGTAACGATGTCGGCACGTGTGCCGTTTGATTCGATGATGAGTACGTTGCTGTTTGGCATAAGCACGAGTCCTGCTGCGTTTACTGCGACTGCTGACGAACAACGACCTTTCTCCGCTCCCAAATGTCGTGTTGTCCCCTGTGTGTCAGCTATCCGTCGTGACACGTGGAGCAATCCAGCAAGAAGAACGCCAAAAATTTCGCAGCAAAACCATCTGTGCCAGGCATCGCGCCCAAAACGTGACGGAATTCGCGCAGCCGATCTGCACGAATTCACACTCCCCTGCATGGGGAGAAAGCGTTTACCTCACTGATTTAGATCGATTTTTCGTCCGGATTGGCAGATTTGTCGGACCGATCGGCAGGTGTTATGGAGGTGTGTGCGTGCCGGGAAATTGCCGTTACCGAATGTATCGCCGCGTGATAGTGATCACACTCTGTGCTTGCTCCCTAGCACAGTTTCATTTGCACCCGTCAGTCTTGTGGAGGCCACTTTGCGTCGGTGGTGACAAAAAACGAAACGTTCCAACCCATCCTCGACCATTTCGCTCAACGCGTGAAAGTAAAGGAAAACGTTGTCATCGTTAAACGCTTTCCCGCGCAACGCCGGAAGCTCCAACGGCAACGCGCGACAGGTGTCGAAATGCAGGCGGACAAGCAGGCGGCTGTCAGTCGGAAGCAGATTCCCTGGCACGATCAGGCCCACCGCGTTCAAGCTCACCGGCTGGCGCGACGGCAGCAGCGCATCGGGCAGCAGCAGGCGATCGACGATATCCAGCAGCACGTTGATCTTGCTGTCCATGCGCTGCAGTTCCAGCATCAGCGGGCTGTCGTCGTCGCTGGCGTTGTCGGAGCGGCGTTCGTCCAGCGAGGCGAGCGACCTCAATACGTGAAGATTGCGCTCGTTGCAGCGCGCGATGTCTTCCGGCGTGGGATCGAAGGCCTCGATGCCGACGTGCGGCTGGCCCTGGTAAGTCACGCGTTCGGAAAACGCCTGCCATTTCGCTTCGTCTAGCTGGGTTTGCATGAACTCCCCTCCTCGGTGCCGGCTTTATGACGGGCATGCCGGTGTCGGCATGATTCATTCATAAGGCGTGCCAGTACATGCCTCTATCGTCATCCTGTCTGAGCCGCACCCGAACTTGGCCACATTGAGCGACGTGTCTGTCTTTAAGCAGGCCTCACGGTACCTCGTCGTCATTCCGGCGTAGGCCGGAATCCATCTATATCCATGCGGGATACGTGTCGATTCAATGAAGTTCTACGCAACGGTCAGCATGGATTCCGGCCTTCGCCGGAATGACGATGAGGTAATAGCGAGCATTCAGAGAGTAGCAGCGAATGCAACACTCACCGCGCCGACGTCACATACGTCTGCAGCGCCCGATGGTTGTACTGATGCTGGCTGAGCTGCTGCTCGACCTGTTCGCGCACCTGTTCGGTGCACGCCAGCAATGTCTGGTTGTGCGCGTGCAGGGCCTGCAACGTTTCACGATGTTGAAAACTAAGCGAGCCAGTTTCCGCAGGCAGCAAGGCCTGGCGGCGTGCGTCGAGTTCACTCACCATGGCCCAATCGCCATGCGCGGCAGCGTCGATCATCTCGACGGTCAGCGCCAGGGCCTGTTGCAAGGCGTTGAACACCGCGTCGGTCATAGCGCCGCGGCTTTCGCCTTCAGTTCGGCCTGTTCGGCCAGATACGGTTCGCGAATCGCGTGCCACGCCTCGCGGATCGGCGCGACCAGGCGTTCGCATTCGTCCAGTGCGCGCAAATCATCGTTGAGCTGCGCATGCAACAGGCGTCGGGTGATGTAGTCATATAGCGCATCGAGGCGGCCGGTGAGCGAAGGCTCCACGCTGTGGTCGAGGCTTTCGCGCAGCGCGACCAGAATGCCGATCGCCTTGCCGAAGGCCTGGCCCTTGGCCGGAATATCCTTGTGCAGGATATGGCCGCGCGCCTGGTTGATGCGGTCGACCAGGCCATCGAGCAGCATCGCCAGCAACTGGTGGCGATCGGCTCCTTCGACACTGCCTTGCGCGCGGGTTTGTGCATACAGCGCGCTGCCATTGCGGGATGGATAACTCATGGATCAACCCTTGTTGCTGGTACCGGTGAGTGCGTTCATCGCCTGAGTCAGGTAGGAACTGGTGTTGTTGAGCGAGGACATCAGCGAGCTCAGGCTGGTGTACTGCTTGACCAATTGCTGCTGGTACACCGCCATGCGCGCGTTCAGCGCCGTCTGTTGCGACGACAGACCGGTCAGGTCCTTGTTGAGATTGTTGATGCGCGACTGCAGCGCGCCGGAGCTGCTGTTGAAGCCGCTCACCAGGGTGCTGAGCCGCGTGGCGATGCCGCTGGTGCCGGTGAAAAGCTGCTGCACCGACGACGGATTGCTGGACAAGGTATTGGCCAGCGTGGTCGCGTTGAGCGCCAGGCTACCGTCGGAGTTACGGGTGATGCCCAGGCTGGCCAGGCTGCCGACGCTGCTGGCCGACACCTTGCTGCCCAGCACGCTGGCGATCTGGCTCTGCACCGCCGACAAGGTGGCGTCGCCCAGCAGCACACCGGCCACCTTGGTGGTGCTGTTGTAGCTTTGCAGCTGGCTCACCGTGCTGGCGTAGGTGTTGTACGCGCTGACGAAATCGTTCACTGCCGTGCTGATCGGCGTGGTGCTCTGCGCCACCGTAAGCTGCGACGTGCCGGTGGTGGCGAGGTTGAGCGTGACGCCGGTCAGCGCGCCGCTTACGCTGTTGGTGGGGCTGTCGATGGAGATGCCGTCGATGGTCAGCTTCGCGTCCGTGGCCGCCGTGGTGGGCGTATTGAGCGAACTGGCCAGCGCGGTGACGCCGCTGCTGCTGCTACTGTCCGCGCTTACGCTGAACGCGTTGGCCGTGCCGGTGCTCTTGGAGGTGAGCACCAGCTGGTTGCCGTTCACGCCGGCGACGATCGTGGCGGTCACGCCCGGATTGTCGCTGCCGTTGTTGATGCTGGTGGCGATCGCCGAAAGCGTGTCGGTCGCCCCCACCGTCACGTTCATGGTCTTGCCGGCCACCGTGATGTTGAGCGTGCCGGTGCCCACCGTGGCGAGCGCGGGCTGCGCCGCACTCGCGCTTTTCTGCGCGGTAGCCAGCTGCGTCACGTTGAGGTTGTAGGTGCCGGGCGCGGCGTCCGGCAGCGTGCTGACGGTGCCGAGCGTGGTGGTGGACAGGCTGGCGTTGAAGGTGCTGTAGGTGGTGCTGGAGGTCAGCTCGTTCAGCGCCGACTGCACGCCGGACAGCGCCGTCTGCAGCGCGGTGAGGCCGGCGATCTTGTTGTTGTCCTGGTTGGTCTGGTTGGTGATCTGCGCTTGCGGACCGGCTTCCTGCGCATTGACCAGCGCAGTGATGATGGCGTTGACGTCCAGCCCCGTGCCCAGGCCCAGCGAACTCAAGAGGCCCGTGCCGCTGATGTTGCCGCTGGAACTGCCGCTGCTGGAGCTGGAGGTGGAGCTGGCGCCGCTGATCGCACTGGACAGTGCGCTGTTCGTGCTGCTCACGCCGGAGATAGTGCTCATGAACGCCTCATCGAAGGATGTCCGCTGCCATCGAGCCGCCGGCAAAGCTCACGCTGTCACGTTGATCAGTGAAAGCTTTGCCCGCCGCTCGCGTGGGATTTCTGACGGCCCGCGGGCCGTCAGACCCCTTGAAGCAAAATCCCGGCCATGGCTTTGCGCCATGGCCGGTGGTACCGATTAACCCAGCAGCTTGAGGATCTGCTGCGGCTGGGCATTGGCGGTGGCAAGCACCGAGATACCCGCCTGTTGCAACACCTGCGACTTGCTCAACTGCGCGGTAGTGGCCGCGAAGTCGGTGTCCTGAATCGAGCTTTGTGAAGCCGTCAGGTTGGTCTGCTCCGCACCCAGCGTGGCGATGGTCGACTGGAAGCGGTTCTGCACGCCGCCGAGCTGGCTCTGGAAGTTGCTGACCTGGGTCAGCGCCACGTCCACACGCGAGATCAGGTTGTTGGCGTCATCCACCGTCAAAACGTCGCCGCCCGCCAGCGAACCGGAGGCCGTGATCACCGAACCGTCGGTGTAGGTAGCACCCGTGGCGGCAAAGCCGGTCGCGGAGGAACCCACGCCGCTGGCGCCGAAGGCCACCGCACCGTTGGTGAAGTTGAACGCCGTGCCTGCCGCGCCGGTAAGTGCCGAGCCGGAAACGGCCAGTTCGCCGGTGGAGTAGAGGTTGATGCCGCCACTGGCGTTCACCGCCGCGCTGACGCCGGCGATACCGGCCGCGTTGATCGCATCGGCCAGGCCCTGTGCGCTGCTGGCGCTGGCGCCGCTCAGGCTGTAGCTCTTGCCGTCCGCGCCTTCGATGGTCAGGCCGCTCAGGCTGATCGACTGGCCCGACACGCCGCTGGCGTTGACGAACGCGCCACTGACATTGGCCGTGGAGATTTCCGAAACCTGGCCCAGCTGCGAGGTGGTGGCGCCCTGGCCCAGCTGCACGTTGATGGCCTGGCCCACGTTCGAGCCGATCTGGAACGACAGCTGGCCCACCGATCCATTCAACACGTTGGTGCCGTTGAAGCTGGTCTGGTTGGCGATACGGGTGATTTCCGACAGGTACTGCTGCACCGAAGTGTCGATCGCGGCGCGGTCGGAAGCCTGGTACGTGCCGTTGGCGGACTGCACGGCCAGGTCACGGATGGACTGCAGGTTGGAGGTGATCTGGCTCAGCGCGGAACCCGCGGTCTGCGCCAGGTTGATGGCATCGCTTGCGTTGGTGCTGGCCTGTCCCAGACCGCCGATCTGCGTCTGGAAGCGCGAAGCAATCGCGAAGCCGGCAGCGTTGTCGGCGGCGCTGTTGATCTTCAAACCCGAGGACAGGTCACGGGTGGCCGTGCTCAACGCGCTGCCCGACTTGCTCAAGTTGTTCTGGGCCTGCAGCGAAGCGATGTTGGTATTTAGAACGAGTGACATGGATGTCTCCTGAAACCGGATAGGTGGTACTCAAGCCGGCGGGGTCCAGTCACGTTTTGCTGTGCCGACCGCCTCAGGGACTTTTTCGGCGCTGGCGGGGATTACTTGAGATTTTTTTTGCT
>CBJMMB010000090.1:0-15755 GCA_966430775.1 uncultured Dyella sp.
GGCTGGAGCGGCGGCAGCAAGAAGCTCTTTACCGTCAGCGCGACGGACGCCACGCCATCGTTCCTGCCCGGCGCCATCCGTCCGGGACGCTGGACGCTGCTGCTGGGCATTCCCAATATCCGCCCGAACATCACCGCCGATTACACGGCGAAGATCTGGTTCAACCATGCGGGCGATCCGGCGTGGTTGCCGGCGATATTGAATCCGCCATTGCGCAAGGAAGCAGGCTGGTATCGCGGCGACCTGCACATGCACGACGCGCACAGCGACGGCAGCTGCACCAGCCAGAGCGGCAGCCAGCGCGTGCCGTGTCCGCTGTTTCTCACCATCGAGGCGGCCATCCAGCGCGGACTCGACTTCATTGCGCTGAGCGATCACAACTCGGTATCGCAGGCGAACGACATGCGCGAGCTGCAGCCGTATTTCGATCGCCTGTTGCTGATCCCGGCACGCGAGCTGACCACGTTCTACGGCCATGCGAACCTGTTCGGCACCGACGAACCGATCGATTTTCGCGTGGGCAGCGCTGGCGTGACGGACTGGAATGCCTTGCTGGCCGGAGCCGCCAAGCTGCATGGACTGGTCTCGATCAACCATCCGGTCCGCCCGGATGACGAAACCTGCATGGGCTGCGGCTGGGCGCCGCAAAAACCGGTCGACATGCATCGCGTGCAGGCCATCGAGGCGGTCAACGGCATGGACGCGATGCTGCCCGATAGCGGCATTCCGTTCTGGCAGCACTGGCTCGACCAGGGCTATCGCCTGACCGGCATCGGCGGCAGCGACAATCACGACGCCAAGCAGGCGCTGACCACGCCCGGCGGCGGCCTGATCGGCATGCCCACCACGGTGGTGCACGCGAGCGAGCTGTCCATGCCGGCGATCCTGGCCGGCATCCGTGCGGGGCATGTGTTCATCGACGTGCAGGGTACGCGCGACCGCATGCTGGATCTCACCGCGCAGGCAGGGCGGCAGGTGGCTGAAATGGGTGACGCGCTGAGCGTGCCGGCGGCTGGAGTGGTGCATTTCACGGTCAAGGTGTCCGCGCCCGAAGGCGCCAAGGTGGAAATGCTGGTGGACGGCAAGCCCTGGCAACCGCGCGCGGACCTGACCGTCCACGGCAGCCTGGCGCAGTCGTTCGATTGGACCGGTGACGGGCGGCGGCACTGGGTGCGCGCGAACGTACGCGGCGCGGCCGGGGAGCTGTTGCTGATAGGCAACCCCATTTATATCGATTTGGACGGCCAAACCGCGCCGTAAGGCTGCCGTAGGCTGGGACGAAATCCCGGCTTCGCACCGCGCCGCGCGTCGTGCATGTGCCGTGTAACGCGGTTGGCAGGCCTTTTGCTTTCCCTCTCTCAAGTGGGCCCGCACAGCACCGTGCGGGACGGGGGAAAACCTATGTCCGACAGGCGCGCCACAGACCGGTTGTGGTCGGTTGTTGCCGCCTTCGTGCTCGCTGGCGGTCTTTCCTACTATGCGCTCGCGCTGGCCAGGGCCAACAACGCGCCCGTCGCGCTGTGGCTGGCCAACGGTGCGTTGATCGGCTGGCTGGTGCAAAAACCGCTGGCGCGCACCTGGCCGCTGCTGGTGGCGGCGTTCCTGGGCTACGTCGCGGCCAAGCTGTCGCTCGGCGATGCGTTGCTGCAATCCGTGCTGATCGGTCCATGCCAGGCGCTGGAAACGGTGATCGTCAGCGAATCGATCCGCCGCCGCTTCCCGCAGCTCAATGCACAAACGCGCCTCATGGACCTGGCGCGCGTCGGCATCGTCAGCGCCCTGGTCGGCAGCATGCTGTGCACCTTGGGCAAGATGAGCATCCTCGAGCTATGGACGCAGCCGAACCCGTGGGTGAGCTTCAATACGCTGTTCCGCGCGCATTTCGTCGGCATGGCGATCGGCGGTAGCGCGTCGCTGGTGGTCGCCATTCCCGCATTGCGGCACTTCGAGCCCAGGCGCGTCTCGGTCGTGGTGCGCGACTTGCTACTGATGACGGCCGTCACCGTGGGTGTGTTCGTGGAATCGCGTGTGCCGATGGCGTTCCTGATCTATCCACCGCTGCTGCTCCTGGTGTTCCGCTATCGCTTCGTCGGCATGGTGGCCGGCATGCTGATCCTGGCGGTGGTGATCAGCTTCGCCACCACCTTGAATATCGGTCCGTTCAATCTAGTGGCCGGCGTCACGCCCGCGTTTCGCGTGGTGATGGCGCAGGTGTTCATCGGTGTGTCCTGCTTCGTCGCATTGCCCATCGCGTTGGCGCTGGCGGAACAGGAGCGACTGCGCAACGGCATGCACGACAGCGAGCTGCGCTACCGCATGCTGGCCGAACACAGCGGCGACCTGGTGATGCGCATCCGTCCCAACGGCGATCGCGTGTATGTGTCGCCCTCGGTCAAGGAACTGCTCGGCTGGGACGTGGAAGAATTCCTGCAGCCGCGGCCGGACCTGATCCATCCCGACGATCGCGAACGCATCTGCGCCGAAGTGGTGAAACTGCGCGCCCAGGGCGGCACGCTCACCGCCACCTATCGGCTGCAACATAAAGACGGCCGCTATCTGTGGATCGAAGCCTTTGCGCGCCTGGTGCCGAGCCCGGACGGCAATGGCGCGATGGACATCATCTACACCGGCCGCAACGTCACCGAGCGCATGCGCATCGAGCAGGCCTTGCTGGAAAGCCGCGCGCAGTTGCGCACCATCACCGACAACATGCCGGCGATCATCGCGCGCATCGACACCACCTGGCATTACACCTACGTCAATCGCTTCGTCGAACAGATTTCCGGGCAGACGCCCGCGCAGATCGTCGGCAAGACCGTGCGCCAGGTGCATGGCGACGCCGTCTACGATCGCCTGAAGCATTACCTGGAACGCGCCTGCGCCGGCGATCCCATGTTGTTCGAATACGAAGCCAAGCACGACGACAAGCTGCTGCACTTCCAGACCCACTACGTGCCCGACCGGGATGCGCAAGGTGTCGTGCGCGGCGTCTACGAGCTCACCACCGAGATCACCCACATCAAGAACGTGGAGCGCGAGCTGATGCGCCTGGCGCACCAGGACTCGCTGACCGGACTGGCCAACCGGCGCTACTTCAGCGAGCGGGTATCGGGCCTGCTCGAACAGGCGCAGCAACACAATGTGCCGGTGCTGCTGGCGCTGGCGGATATCGACAATTTCAAAGCCATCAACGACACCTACGGCCACGCCACCGGCGATATCGTGCTGGCCGAAGTCGGGCGCTGCCTGCAGAAGCTGGTGCGCGAAGGCGAACTGGTCGCGCGCATCGGCGGCGACGAATTCGTGGTGCTCAGTTGCGACATCGGCAACGCCGATCATGCGCAGGCATTCACCCAGTCATTGTGGGAGCGCCTGCACATGACGGTCGATGCGGGCATCGGGCAGGTAGCGGTGAAAATGAGCATCGGTGCGGCCGTGTGCAGGAACGAGCTGTCCGGCGACAGCCTGATGAAGCTGGCCGACGAAGCGCTGTACCAGGCCAAGGAAGCGGGCCGGGACACCTTCCGCGTACTGAGTCGCGGCTTCGACGGCAACGGCGACGGCAATGGCAAAACCAAGGGCAACGACCATCCGCAGGGCGGCGTCCACGACGAGCCTGTGCCGTTGCGCAAGGCGCAATAGCCACGCCCTTGTGAGCCGGGCATGGAGAACGTGTCCATACGCCGTGATGTTGCGCGCAGCGCCGGCAAACGGGCTGAACATGCAGCGCGTGCTCAGCAATATCGCGGCATTTTTCACCTGATTTGCACCACTTCGTGCCGAAGCGATGCGCATCATGACCCCACCAATCAAGGCAGGAGGATGTCATGGACAAGAATCGGGTCGAAGGCACCAAGCACGAAATCAAAGGTGGTATCAAAGAAGCCGCCGGCAAAGTGACCGGCAATCCCGCGCGCGAAGCATCCGGCAATCTCGAAAAGAACGCCGGCAAAATCCAGAAAGAAGTAGGCAAGGCCAACGACGAAGCGCGCAAACAACATCGGTAATATGTAGCTGGGCTGCAGGATTCAATGGAGCGACGAAACGAAGCCGTGGGGGCTTCGCAAGGGAGTGAGCCAGAAGAGGGTGCATGTGGCACCCTCTTTGTTTGTGCATCTTTGCATCTTTCGAAATGCCTTTCTCGCCTCACCGTCATTCCGGCGAAGGCCCATTGCTGTCCGGGGAAAATGAGGCTCTTCAAAAAATGTGCGATGCGCGGCAATTTCCCCGGAAAATTCAACGCTACCGAATCGTCATCCCAGCGAAAGCTGGGATCCAGTGCCTTTGACGCTCTGTAAGTCGCTGGATGACGAACGTTTTAGCCATTTTTGCAAGACGTGCAGACACTTTCCCCGGACAGCAGTGGGGCGAAGGCCGGAATCCATGCTTCGTACTGGCGATGGATTCCGGCCTTCGCCGGAATGACGATGAGGCGCAGTCACGCGCACTCGAACAACGCCATAAACCCGAAATCCATATGCAACTGCGAATGGCAATGGAATAGCGAAAGCCCACGCTGGTCGGCGGTGAAGTCGATCTCCATCGTCTGGTAGCCGCCCAGCATCGCCATGTCCTTGCGAATGCCGCCGGTGGGCTGGCCGGCAATGCGCGTGATCTCGAACGTGTGCCGATGCAGATGGATCGGATGGATATCGTCGCTGGCGTTGTGCATGCGCAGGCGATAGCGCTGGCCGTAGCGAAGCTGCAGCATGGGCTTGCGGCTGTGCATGTCGAAGGCCACGTCGTTGATGGTCCAGCGATTGAAGCCGTGCTCGGCGGCGTTCTGCTTGGCGAAGGTGAGATCGATGCTCTGGTCCGGCGTCGCCGCTTTACTGTCCGGCTGCCCAAAAAGCCGGTAATCCCAGCTCGAAGCTTTCGGCGCGCTCCATTGCGGCTTGCCGCCGTGGCCTGCGTATTCCACCACCACACCCATGCCGTGCTGGCGATCGTCGTCATCCAGGTCGCCAAGTATCCACACGCCCGGATGGGTCATTTCGACGATCGCGCTGACGCGTTCGGCGGTACCGAGCCACAGCACCGGCACCTCCGCCGGATGCGTCACCGCGTTGCCATCCAGCGCCACCACCTTGAACCGGTGACCAGGCAAGGCGAGGCTGCGTATCTCGGTGGCGCTGGCGTTGAGCACATGAAACAGCACGCGCTCGCCGGGCTTTACGCGTATCGGTTCGCCATGGCCAAGCATGCGGCCGTTGATGGCGAACGCCTGGTAGCCCACTTCGTAGCCATGCGGATGGCCTTGCGCAAGCGACGCCTTCATGGCGGACTCGCCGCGTTGTTCCAGTGCATGTTCGCGTTCGGGCGGCCGCAAAAAATCCATCGCCATGTCGCCGCCCTGGCTGAAGAACGGATCGAATTCCTTCAGCACCAGGAACACTTCGCGATCGTAATCACCCGGCTCATGCCGCGGCTCGATATAGACCGGCCCCGCCTGCGCGCTGTATTGCCCGCGCGTAAGATCGTCGCCTGCCACCGCATGCGTGTGATAGAAGCGAAAGCCCGCCGGCCCTGGCACGAACGACAGCCGGCGCATGCCGTGCGCGGGGATGAACGGCGTGCCTTCTTCCGCCGCACCATCGACATCCACCGGCATGGTCTGTCCATGCCAATGCAGTTGCTCCGGCACGTCCGTATCGTTGTAGACGTCGACGACGACGCGCTGCCCTTCGCGCAGGCGAATCAGCGGCCCGGGAAACTGGCCGTTGTAGGTGGTGGTGGCGATGATGTGATCCGGCGCCAGCTCAACCAGGCTGTGCGCGATGCGCAGGCTGTAGTCGGCCTTGCCCGCTGGAAGAGACGCCGTCGGCGCCGCGCGCAACCATGTTGGCGCCTGGCTCGCCGCGGCCGTCCATGCGCCCAGTTGCAGGAATTGGCGGCGGCCGATCGGCATGGCGTGTCTCCCGTTTCATTCGCGCCGGCGCAGGCGCAGATAGGTGAAGGCCTGGATCGAACCCCACGGCGTCACGTGCATGTCGCGCGCGGTCGCCATGCGCTCGAACTCGCTGCCAAATAGCGCACTCAACGTGTTCGCGTCGTAACGCGCTACCTGCAAGCCGCTGCATTGGGTGGGACCGTCCGCGGCGAAGGTGGCCAGGATCACCGTGCCGCCGGGGGCGACACTGCGGCGCAGCGCCGTCAGGTAGGCCGACCTGGCCGCCTCGTCGGTCAGGAAGTGAAACACCGCGCGGTCGTGCCATAACGCGTAGGGTTGCGGCGGCACGAAGCGCGTCACGTCCTGCACCAGCCAATGCACTCGCCGTGCCCTGGCTGAACCGAGTCGCGTCTTGGCCTGCGCAAGTGCGTGCGCGGAAATATCCAGCACGCTCAGGTTCGCGTAGCCCAGATCCAGCAGATGATCGATGAGCGTGGACGCGCCACCACCGACGTCGATCACCGGCGCATCGGGCGACAATCCGCTGTCGGCGATGAAGGCCAGCGAAGTGTTTGGACGCGCCTGAAACCAGCTCACCGCGTCGGCGGTTTTGCGTTCGTAGACCTGTTCCCAGTGGCGGCGGACGTCGACCATGGCTCATGTGCTCCGATGGTGTCGCCCGGCATTATCCTCCGCAGCAGCCGGCGCGACGAGCGCTCAAATCGGTATTTCGAATATCGCCTTCACCGTCCACTTGTCGCTGGCATCGTTCAAGCCGCGGCCGATGCCGAAGTTGAACGGAACGAGCCCGCGCGTTACGTCGATCGCGGCGAACAACTGCTGGTTTTGCCGGCGGGACGGATCGAACTGGCCGATACGGCCGAAATCGTCGTAGTACTCCACGCCCAGGGCCGTGCCGGTCCATACAGTTCTCGCCACCTTCAACGCCGGCGCGAAATTGGAACTGCTGCTGCCGTAGCGCGGCCGGAACGTGGCGTCCAGCACCGGGTTGAACGCGATCAGCCACAGTGGGCTGCGATAGCCGATGATCGGCCGCAGCTCGATCGCGGGGCGCCCTTGCTCCAGGCGTCCGTTCACCGCCGACAGTTCCACGTTCAAGCCCAGGAACGGGCCGGCGCCGCCTTCCGCCGGCTTCAGCGGAATCCACTTCAGGCGCACGCGCGGCCCGGCGAAATAGTTGGTGCCCGCCGCATCGTGCAGAAAGGGCAGGTAAAGCCCCGCTTCCAGGGTATCGGTGATGCCGTAGGACCATTCCATGGTGGTGCGAAAGCCGCGATCTGGCGGAATTTCGCCGGGATACGCGGGCGTCGAGCGACCTTCGAGCGTGCTGTTCATATGCAATTCCAGTCCCCATTGGCCACGGTGATTGATGCCGTCGTCGTACACCTGGATCTCGTCAGTGAGATCGGCGTGGGCAAGCGGAGCCGCCAGCGATGCGGCCACGAACAGGGCGAACGGCAGTAGGCGGCGAGGTGACATGGGCGAAAGCCGAAGCGAGGTACAGGCGTGAGCATCGCAGTGGTCGCTGAGCATTCGCTTATGCGTCCAGCTCGCACGCTTCGCTCGTGCCAGCTATGCGGCGCATAGCGCAAATTTCATCCCGCACTAAGTCAAACCAAAGGCTGCGGGCTTAGTGTCGCCAGTACCTGCAAGAAAGGGCCTGCATACGCGGAAGCATGCGTCATGCGTGCGTTACGTTCCATGCTCGTGGTGTTGCTGACATGCCTGGTCCCCGGGTATGCACGGGCAGGCGGCGGCTTTCTCGGCATCGACCATCGCGTGGCCTACAGCAATGCCGGCGTGTGGAACCGCAGCATCCAGAGCGGCCTTCTGTACGGCACCGTCGCCGGCGTCGGTCTGGGCGCGCTGGCGTTCGGCGACCAGGATACGTTCGGCAATACGCTGTGGCGTTCGGTGGATGCGATGGTCTTCACCGGCGTGACAGCGCAGGCGATGAAATACACCTTCCAGCGCGAACGCCCCTCGCAGACTTCCGATCCCAACCGGTTCTTCCAGGGCACGCACGCGCAGAGTTTTCCCAGCGGCGAAGTGGCCGCGATTTCCGCGGCGGTGACGCCATTTATGGCGCGCTATGGTGACGATCATCCGGCCGTGTACGCGCTGGCCCTGCTGCCTGCGTATGACGCCGTGGCGCGGGTGAAGACGCGCGGCCATTGGCAAAGCGACGTGCTGGTCGGCGCGGCGGTGGGCGTGGGTTTCGGCATCTATGCGTCGCGGCGGCAATCGCCGTTGATCATCAGCTGGTTGCCGGGTGGGTTTCAGGTGGGTTTTATCCACTATTTCAAATAGTGCGAGGATGCGCCCGCGCGAGCACACGTGCGAGCAAGTTTCCATCACGCAGCAGCAACTCCATCCGCAACGACTGCGCGCGCGCCGCCGAAGCTGCCAGCGACAACCCAAGCCCCGTATGCACGCCGGCTTCCTTGCCCTTGCGCCAGAAGCGCTGCTGCATGCGTGCGATGTCTTCGGCGGTGAGGTCAGGCGCGGGATTGCTGACGGACCAGCCATTCGCCGTGCATTGCAGTGCGATTGTGCCGCCGGCCGGCGCATAGGCGATGGCGTTGCCTAGCAGGTTGCCGAGCACCACGTCCAGCAGCGTGGGATCGGCCATCCACATGACCGACGCATCGATCTGCGCCGCCAGCGTCAAGCTGCGCTCCTGCAGGCGAGGCCGATGGCGCTCGATCAGCGTTTGCGTCAGCGCGCTTACATCCACGCGTTGCGGCGCCAGCTGTTCGATGCCCGCTTCGATACGCGTGAGCAACAGCAGCGCGTTCACCATGCGCTCCATGTTCTGGCCGATCTCGCCGATATCCGCAAGCAACTCGTTGACGTCGCGGCCGCTGGGATAGCGCATTTCCACTTCGATCGCGGTGCGCAGTTCGGCTAGCGGCGTGCGCAGTTCGTGCGCCGCGCTGCTGGCGAACTGGCGTTCGCGCAGCAGGCCTTCTTCCATGCGCGACAGCACCTCGTTGAAGCGCGCGATCAGCGGGGCAAGCTCGCGGATGCGGGTATCGGCCAGTCGCATGCTCGGCGTATCGGGGCCGATCTTCTCCATCGCCTCGGCCAGGCCGGACAGCGGGCGCAGGCTGCGCGTCACCAGCAGCGGGGTCAGCACGGCCACCACCAGGAAACCCAGCACGACGCAGCCGAACTCGATGCGATCCATCGATTGCTGGAAATCCACCACTTCGCTGCGATCGACCGCCAGGCCCAGCATGCATTCCGGTGCGCCGAGCGCGCTGGCGACATCGGCATTGGTGTCGCCAGCGCTGCGCGGCGCATCGACGTTCGCCGGAAAACGCAGCGCAACCGCGCGCAGCGCCGTGCCCTGGCGGTCGGCCATGTCCACAAAGGCCATGGGCTGGCCCGGTTGCAGCGCTGGCCACGCAAGCAATGCGGCCTGGCTCGACGACACGACGCGCCGGCCGCCGCAGTCGATGTGGAAGTACACCGTGCCGTCGTCGGCCAGGAACGAGGGAATCCAATACGAAGGCAGCGCCTCGGTGGAACCTTGCGTCTGCGAGTTGTAGATATCCGCCAGCGCCTGCGCACGTTCCAGCAGGTTGGTATCGGCGCGCTGCGCCACTTCGTTGTCGACACGGATGTCGATCACCAGCGTGGCGGTGCCCAGTACCAGCACGATCGCCGCGATCACCAGCAAGGTGGTGCGAAAGCGCAGCGAGGTGGCGCGTCCGGACATGGCGTTACTGTTTCGCGATCAGATAGCCGAAGCCGCGGCGCGTCTGCACCAGCTCGCCGATGCCGACGTGTTCGAGCTTGCGCCGCAGGCCGAACACGAGCACTTCCACGCTGCGGTCGGATGCATTGGATTCGCAACCGGCCAACCGTTCGAGGATCTCGCTGCGCGAAAAGGCGCGGCCGCGATGCCGCAGCAGGAGTTCCAGCAGGGAAAACTCGCGCGGCGTAAGCAGCAACGGCTCACCGTGTACATGCACCGAACGCGTGACGGGATCGAGGCTGAGCTCGCCGACGGTCAGCTGCGGCGTCTGCGCATCCTTGGAGCGCCGTGCGAGGGCATGCAGCCGCGCGACCAGTTCGTCGAACGAAAACGGCTTGACCAGATAGTCGTCGGCGCCGCGGTTGAGCGCGTCGATGCGATCGGAGGTCTGGTCGCGCGCCGACAGCACCAGCACGCGCGGGCGCGAGGTGCGGCCCTGGATATGGCGCAGTACGGACAGGCCATCCATCCCGGGCAGACCCAGGTCGAGCACGACCAGTTCGTACTCGTACGTATCCAAATGCTGACAGGCAATGCTGCCGTTGGCGGCCGTATCTACGGCAAAACCTGACGCACCAAGACCACGCCCGAGCGACTCGCGCAAACGCAGGGAATCTTCGACGATAAGAACGTTCAGGTCGGCCTCTCCGGTCGAGAACTTGAGCTAGGAATGACGCCGCGCAAGCGCGTTGCGACAGCGTGCGGCGCGCAGGCTTTCATCAGCCTGACGAATTCCTTAAACGAATGACGAAACCCTAACACGCCGGTAAGTGTGGGGTAAGTTCATCCGCACACACTCCCGATGCGTGCCCGCCAAGGATGTGCTGTTGCGTGTTGGACCCATCACGCCGAACCACGCATTCAACGCAGCCAGCCTGCCAGGTGTCCTTTGAGCGCATCGTCCGATTTCCCCACCGAAGGCATTCCCCAGCAGGGCATTCATCGCATCCTGGTGTGCCGGCCCAACCACCGGCTCGGCAACATGCTGTTGATGACGCCGCTGATCGCCGAACTGGAGCGGCTGTACAAGGGCGCGGAGATCGACATCGTGGCGGAAGGCCCGCTCGCCGCCGACGTGTTCGCCACCTTCTTCAGTGTGCGCAACGTGTACTGCCTGCCGCGGCGCGGCTTCAAGCGTCCGGCGAGCTTCCTTGCGCTGATCGCGCGCATTCGCAAGAACCGCTACGACCTGGTGATCGATCCTTGCGTCGGTTCCGGTTTCAGCCGCACGCTGGCGCGTATTTTCCGCGGGCGCTACAAACTCGGTTTCGGTGATGCGCAGCAGCCATCGCGCGGCTTCACCCATGTGGTGCCCACCACGCAGGCGCCACGGCACATGGCGCAGCGGCCGGTGGCGCTGGTGCGCGAATACGACTTGTCTGCGCCTGAAAAAGGCCTGGCGTTTCCGGCCATGGATATCCGCCTTACCGAGGAGGAGCGCGACAGCGGCAAGGCGGTGATCCGCGAGCTGCTCAAGGATTCGCCCTCGACGCGCGCCGGCCGCATCATCGGCATCTTCGCCGACGCCACCGGCAACAAATGCTATGCCGCCGCGTGGTGGCAAGCATTCCTGGCCACGCTGCAGGCGCTTTCGCCGCAGTGCCGCTTCGTAGAGATCGTGCCCATGCATGGCCGCTCGATGCTCGAAGCGCGCTGGCCGAGCTATTACTCCAGCCACATCCGCCGCATGGCCGCGGTGATGTCGGCGGTGGACCTGATGATCAGCGCCGATTGCGGCGTGATGCACCTAGCCGCCGCCTCGCAGGTGCCGACACTAGGCATGTTTTGCGTGACCGATGAGAAGGTCTACGGGCCGTATGGCGCGCGCAGCGGTTCGCTGTTGACGCGCGATCTGTCCGCCGAGGATGCGGCCCGCAGTGCGGTAAAGGCGTTCCCCGATCTGTTCGACACGCCGCCGAAGGAGCGAACCGTAGCCAGAATGCTGCGGCATCCGTGATCTTCCGTAGGTTGGGCTGAGGCGTAGCCGAACCCCAACGCAATGATGTACATGGCAATGTTGGGGTTCGCCCCGGATCAAGTCCGGGGCTCAGCCCAACCTACAGGGAGCTTCATAGGGCCCCGGCAAAGTACAATCGCCGGCTGAGCTTGCGCCGCCACGGCGCGGCGCCCTGCCCGGAATGCCACCATGCCGAACGACCGCATCACGCAGCATCGCTTGCGGCCCGATACCACGCACGCCACCCGCTGGTCGTTGCTGTTCGTGATCGCCTTCGGGCTGCTGCTGGGTTTTGCGTTTCAGGGCACGCGCGGCTTGTGGAGTCCGGACGAAGGGCGCTACACGGTGGCGGCGCTGCAGATGCTCGATACCGGCAACTACCTGGCGCCGGCCTACAGCCCGGACGAAGTCAATTTCTCCAAGCCGCCGACCACCTACTGGGTGATCGCCGCCTCGATGAAAGTGTTCGGCCGTAACACTTGGGCGGTGCGTATTCCGTACGCGCTGGCGTTCCTGCTGACGCTGCTGGTGCTGCATGCGATGGGGCGCCGGCTGGTTCCGGAAAAACCCTGGCTGCCCAGCGTGGTGTACGGCTGCGCGGCGGCGCCGTTCCTGGCCAGCAACATCGTCAGTACGGATGCGTTTCTCACCTTGTGCGAAGCGCTGGCCATGTTGGGTTTTGTGCGCGCGGCGTTCGCCGAGGAGGAGCGCGCGAGCAAGCGCGATGTGCTGCTGATGTGGTTGGGCTGGGGCCTGGCGTTTCTCACCAAGGGGCCGCCGGGGCTGATGCCGTTGCTGGCGGTGATTCCCTTTATCGTGCGCCGCGATGGCTGGCGCGGGCTGGGTCGTTTCTTCCCGCTGGGTGGTATCGCGCTGTTCCTGCTGGTGGGCCTGTCCTGGTACCTGGTGGTGGTGGTGCGTTACGCCGGCCTGCTGGATTACTTCCTGCACCAGGAGGTCTACAACCGCGTGTTCACCGCCGCGCACAAGCGCAACGCGGGCTGGTTCGGCTGGATCAAGATCTACCTGCCGGTGCTGGCGATCGGCCTGCTGCCGTGGTGGCCGGCGGTGGGGCGGGTGATCCGCCGCTGGGTGTCCGCCGAGCGGTGGAGCGCCAAGGGCACCCCAAACGTGGAATTGTTCCTGGTGCTGTGGTTCCTGGTGCCGTTCGTGGTGTTCTGCCTGGTGCAGTCGCGCCTGCCGCTGTACATGCTGCCGCTGTTCGTGCCGTTGTCGCTGCTGCTGGCGCTGGAACTGCGCGATCGCATCGACCTGCGCCAGCGCAAGCAGCAGCTGATGCTGGCCGCGTGGGTAGTGGTGCTGCTGGCGGCCAAGGGCATTGCCGCGTACGACTGGCATTCCGCCGACGACAACCGCCAGGCTGCCGCCGAGCTGCGCGCGGCCACGCCGGTCGAGCGCTACCGGGCGATCATCTTCGTCGAGAACACCGCCATCGACTACACCATCGAAGAAGCCACGCCGTGGGGCCTGCGCCTGTACCTGGGCAAGGTGATCTACGGCATTCCCTGGCTGGCGCCGCACGGTGGCGAGGCGCTGTGCCATGCGCTGCATAACGAGGGCAGGGCGCTGGTGGTGATCGATCCGGCCCTGGGGCCGAAGGCGATCGAGCCGGCGCTGGCGCAGTGTCCTGCCAAGGTCACCGAGTTGGGGACGTGGCGGAAGGATGTGTTGAAGCTGGTTGAGCTTTGACCTCTCACTCCTCCGAAGCTTGAGGAAGAACCTCGGCCCGTCGTCCCGGCGAACGCCGGGACCCAGCGACTTTGCTGTGAAATCAAGCCACTGGACCCCGGCTTTCGCCGGGGCGACGATCTGAGGTTTCTGAAAGGAAGAGAGGCGATCCGTTGCGCCCCATCATCCGGCTCATACACCCCTCATCCATTACAATCCGCCGATTGGGGCCAGCAGGCCCGCCAAATCGATCAGAGCATCCTCGAAATGTGTGGAATTTGCGGAATCTTGAGTCGGGATGCAGGACATCCGCTGCCACACCTGGAACACAAGGCGCAGTCCATGCTGCAGGCCCTGGCGCACCGCGGGCCGCACGGCGATGCGCACATATCGCGGCCCGGCCTGGCCATGGCCACCAACCGCCTGGCCATCCGTGGCGTGGATCAGCACCAGCCGCCGCTGCTGGAATACGAAGCGGGCGTGGTCGTCGCCTGCAACGGCGAAATCGACAATCACCGCGAACTGCGCCGCTCGCTCGCCGAGGCCGGGCACGACATTACCGCCACCACCGACATCGCCGTGCTGGCGCCGCTGTATCTGGAACAAGGCCTGTCGTTCCTGGAGCATGTGCAGGGCGTGTTTGCGCTGGCGCTGTGGGACGGCCGCCACCAGCGGCTGATCCTGGCGCGCGATCGCGCCGGCGAGCGGCATCTGTACTACGCGCTTATCGGTCAGACAGTGTATTTCGCGTCTGAACTGGCCGCGCTGGTGAAAGCCTGCCAGCCGGACGTGCAGATCGATCCTGCTGGCCTCGCGCATTACCTGCGCTCGGGCTACTGCCCCGCGCCGACCAGCCCGCTCAAGCACATCCACAAGGTGGCGCCGGGCGAGATGATCGTGATCGAGCCGAGTGGCGTGCGCCATCAGCGCTACTGGCATTTCCCGGAAGAAAAGGCGACTACTGCGCCATCGACGCAGGCGTTCGATCCGATCTTCCGCGAAGCCGTGCGGCGGCAAAGCGACATCGACGTGGATTACGGCGTGCTGCTCAGCGGCGGCATCGATTCGGCGCTGATGACCGCGGTGGCGCGCAGCGTGCGGCCGGAGCAGAAGGTTTCCGCGTATTGCATCCGCTTCGCCGAGGAATCCTTCGACGAAGGCCAGTACGCCGGACAGCTCGCGCGCGAACTGGGCTGCGGTTTCGTGGAAGTGACCGTTTCCGCGCAGGACGTGCCGCGCACCTTGCGCGAACTGATCCGCGCCAACGGCGAACCGCTGGCCGATCCGGCGTGGATTCCGCTGTCGCTGGTCACCAAGCGCGCCTCGCAGGACGTGCGCCTGTTGCTGGCGGGCGAGGGCGCGGATGAATTGTTCGGCGGCTATCCGACGTATCTTGGCGCACGCTGGGCCAGCCACTACGCCAACCTGCCGCCGCCGGTGAAAGCGCTGGCGCAACGCGCGATCGAATCGCTGCCGACCAGCGACAAGAAGGTCACACTGTCGTTCCTGCTCAAGCGCTTCATTCGCGGGCAGGAGCTGGACGGCCTGGCGCGGCATCTGCTGTGGACGGCGAGCATTCCGCCGGCATGGCAGCAGCGCCTGGGCATCGCGCCGCCCACTGACGATACGCAGCACGACGCAACGCGCCTGATCGACACCATCCAGCGCTACGACTTCGGCCATTCCTTGCCGGATGCGCTGATGGCCAAGGCCGATCGCGGCGCCATGTTGCACGGTGTGGAAATCCGCGCGCCATTCCTGGATCAAAGCGTGATCGAATTCGCCGCCGGCTTGCCGCTGGATGCGCGCGTGCGTGGACTCACCACCAAGGTGTTCCTCAAGCAGTACGCGTTGAACTATCTGCCCAAGCAGGTGGTGACGCGGCGCAAGCGCGGCTTGTCGGTGCCGCTGGCTTCATGGTTGCGCGGACCCTTGCGCGACTGGGCGCAGGCGCATCTTTCCAGCGGCGTGCTGGCGGAAGTGGGTATCGATCTGCGCGAAACGCAGGCGCTGTTCGCCGAGCATCAGTCGCGCGTGAGCGATCATGCACGCGCGATCTGGACGCTGGTGGTGTTGAGCGAATGGCTGCAGTGGCTGGACAGCGAGCGCGTGGCGGTGTCGGTCGCGCAGCAGGAAGAAGTGTTGGCGCAGCAGTCGCTGTAGTCGCCGCGGAGGAGTCGCGTAGGTTGGGGTGCGAACCCCAACATTGCCATGCGCACATACACCGCGATGTTGGGGTTTGCACCCTGATATATCCCCACGTTTTGCTTTGCGCTCCTTACTCTGCAAAGACGAAAACGTTCATGCTGGAGGACCGCATAAAAAAAGCCCAAAGTCATTCCGGCGAAGGCCGAGGCGCTTTACAACAGCGAAGCTGGTCAATCCATGCTTCGTGCTGGCGATAGATTCCGGCCTTCGCCGGAATGACGGTGGGG
>CBJMMB010000091.1:0-15561 GCA_966430775.1 uncultured Dyella sp.
GGGGCTTGTATCTGGATTACCAGGGCCAGTTCGCCCATCACCTGAGCGACAACGCCTTGAGCGTAGGTTTCACCAAGCAGTTTTGAGTCAGTGTTGTGAAAGCAGGCGGACGTTGCCTCCTCAGCGGATTATTGCGCAGTGGAGGTGATGTCTCGCGGTACATGCCTTCGACGAGAACCTTCGTCGGCTGGTCTGCTCGAGGCCAGGATTATGCCGCTGTTGCCGCGCGCCTGGCCTTTCATAGCTGCTGTGGTATTGCGCATCAAGCAAAAGGCCACGATTTTCGTGGCCTTATTTTTTGACGAAAAGAGAAGGTATTTGATCCAAACAGCCGATGATGGCGAGAAAGCGGTGGTTGCACCGTTGAACGTCACCTCGCCGGTGGCTGCGACCAGCTCGGTGATCTAGTGAGAGTCACGATTAAATCAGTGGCACCGGTTTCGAGCGTGCATCCCCGGGCCTGAAGCGTTTAAGGTAGTACCTGTCGTCCAACCGCTTTTGCCAAACATGCACTCCACCCCGGACATGCTGCTGTTCGTGCTGGGCGTCGCCATCGTCCTGATCACGCCCGGCCCTACCAACACGCTGCTCGCCGCGGCTGGATTGCGACAAGGTGTGCGACGCGCGGCGCGACTTGCCGGCACCGAACTTGCGGGTTACGTGGTGTCGATCTCGGCGTGGGGAGGGTTTCTGGCGCATGCGGCGCATTCCCTTGCCTGGCTGCCGCCGGCGGTGCGTATGGCCAGCTGTGGCTACGTTGCGTATCTGGCGATTCGCATGTGGCGAATGACGCTCGCGTTTGAGGCGCCGTCGCAAGCGGAACTTGGGTCACGCACTTTGTTCGTGGCGACCTTGCTCAATCCAAAGGCGATCCTGTTTGCAGGCACGATTTTTCCGCCGGTGGCGTTTGTGCAAGGAACGGCCTATCTGATCGCCATGACCGTTTTCACGGTGTTGCTGCTGCCGATTGGATTCGCCTGGATTGCGTTCGGCGCCGCCTTGGGCAGTGGTCGGTTGGCATGGATCAGCACTAAAAGCATGCAGCGCTGCGCTTCGCTTGTACTGGCCGCGTTTTCCTTGTCGCTGGCGTGGGGCCTGTTGCGTTAGTCCAGCGGCCGCACCCAGATATTGCGAAAACTGATCGGCGGTGAAGGGTCGCCATGCGCCTGCAGCTTGATCGGCGCCGTGTCGTAGGGTTTGTATTTCGGCTTGCCGATATAAAACGTTTCGCCGGCAAGCTGGGTATGGTTCTGCACGAGCACACCGTTGTGCAACACGGTGACGTAGGCGGGTGACTTGAGCGTTCCATCGGCGGCGAACACCGGTGCGGTCCACACGATGTCGTAGGTCTGCCATTCGCCCGGCGGACGCATCGCATTGACCAATGGAGGCGTCTGTTTGTAGATGCTGGCGGCTTGCCCGTTGACGTAGGTCTTGTTCTTGAAGGAATCGAGGATCTGGATTTCGTAGCCTTCGTCGCCCGGCCCGGTCGATGCCAGGAACACGCCGCTGTTGCCGCGCTTCTGGCCTTCGCCGGTGATGTCGGTGGGAACGAACCATTCCAGATGCAATTGGTAGTTCTTGAACTTCTGTGTGGTCTGGATGTTACCGCTGGCTTTGTCGACGGTGATCACGCCGTCGTGCACCTTCCAGCGTGCGGGCGAGTGATCCTTGGACGTTTCCCATTGCTTCAGGTCATGGCCGTCGAACAGCACGATGGCGTCGGACGGTGGCGCACTGTCTTGCTTGCCGGGCGTGGCGATCTTCGGCTCCGGTTGCCATTGCTCGGTAGCCTTGGGATCGGTCGGCTCAGTCGTTTGCGCCAAGAGCGGTGAGGAAACCGCGGCTGTGAGCAGTAGCAGGGCAGGGACAAATCGCTTCATGACGTTCTCTCGCATCAGACCGTGCACAGCTTGAACGCCTCGGCGAACGAGGCGAAGGGATCGGCTTGCGCCGGCATGAACTCGTGGGCGATGTAACCTTGGAAATTCAGATCGGCGATCGCCTTGGCGATGGCGTGATAGTTGAGCTCCTGCGTACCGTCGATCTCGTGCCGGCCTGGCACGCCGCCGGTGTGGAAATGACCGATCCACTGGATGTTGTCGCGGATGGTGCGGATCACGTCGCCTTCCATGATCTGCATGTGATAGATGTCGTAGAGCAGCTTGACGTTGGGCGAGCCGATGCCTTTCATCACTGCGACACCGAACGCGGTGTGGTCGCCTTGGTAGCCGTGATGATCGACCTTGCTGTTGAGCAATTCCACGCACAAGGTGATGCCATGTTCGGCTGCCAGCGGGGCAATCTTCGACAGGCCGCCACGCAGTTGTCGATCGCCTGGCTGTCGTCGATGCCTGGCTTGCGGTTGCCGAACATCGTGATCACGTTGGTCACGCCGGCCTGCTTGGCGAGCGGAATGGTCGTCTCCAGTTCCTTCAACAAGGTGGCGTGGTTGGCCGGATCGTTGAAGCCCATCGCGATGAAATCATCGCGGCGCGCGGGATAGCCCATGGAAACCTTGAGGCCACTGTCGTTGACCACGGCCCATTCGTCCGAATACAGCAAGTCGACGGCCACAAAGCCGATCGCCTTGAGACGTTTGCACAGTTCGGGTAATGGCGCCTTCGAGGTCCAGCGACTCAGCGATTGCTTGAGGCGTCCGGGAGCGCTTTTCTCGGGAGAAGGAACGGCGAACGCGCTTTCCATCGGCGCCAGTGCGGCGGTGGCGCCGAACGCTGCGGCAGCAGCCATTCGGCCTAGTGCTTCGCGGCGGGTGATGCCTTGCGAATCGTCGGACATGGTCAGTCGAGTCCCAGTAGCTGGCGATTGAAGGTGCGGTCGGCGCTGGTTGCGGCGAAATCGTCGAACGCGCGCTCGGTCATCTTGATGATGTGGTCGCGGATAAAGGCGGCGCCTTCCTTCGCGCCTTGCTCCGCATCTTTCAGGCAGCACTCCCATTCGAGCACGGCCCAGCCTGGATAGTCGTACTGCGCGAATTTGCTGAACACGGCGCGGAAATCGATCTGCCCATCGCCCAGCGAGCGGAAGCGTCCGGGACGATCGATCCAGTTTTGATAGCCACCGTACACGCCAGCGCGTCCGTTCGGGCGGAACTCGGCGTCCTTCACGTGGAAGGCGCGGATGCGCTGGTGGTAGATGTCGATGAACTCAAGATAGTCCATCTGCTGCAGCACCATATGGCTGGGGTCGTACAGGATGTTCGCGCGCGGATGATGATCGACCGCATCGAGAAAGCGTTCGAAGGTGGCGCCATCGTGCAGGTCTTCGCCCGGATGCAGCTCGTAGCACACATCCACGCCGACATCGTCAAACGCATCCAGGATTGGGCGCCAGCGCTTGCCCAGTTCGGCGAAGGCTTCTTCGATCAAGCCAGCCGGACGTTGCGGCCACGGATAGAACAGATGCCAGGCCAGCGCGCCGGAGAACGTGGCATGCGAAGAGAGACCGAGATGTCGGCTCGCCTTGGCCGCCAGCTTGAGTTGTTCCACTGCCCAGGCCTGGCGTGCCTGCACGTTGTTGCGCAGCGCAGGCGGTGCGAAACCATCGAACAAGCGGTCGTAGGCGGGATGGGATGCGACCAGTTGCCCTTGCAGATGCGTGGAAAGCTCGGTGACGGCGAGGCCATGTTCGGCCAGCACGCCGGCGATGTCATCGCAGTAGGTCTTGCTCGCTGCCGCCTGCTCGAGATCGAACAGGCGCCGGTCGTTGGAAGGAATCTGCACGCCGACGAAGCCCAGCGATGCGGCCCAGCGGGCGATATCCGGCAGCGTGTTGAACGGTGGCGCGTCACCGGCGTACTGGGCGAGGAAGATGCCTGGGCCCTTGAGTGTCTTCATGCATGGGTACCTGATGTATGCGCGGAGGCGTGCATCGCGATATTGCGCTCTCTCCCCTGCGACAGTAGGGGAGGGTTGGGGTGGGGTTGCTTGTGCTTTAGCGTGTAGCCGAATGTCGCCAGGACATGCGTTGCGGCGACGACCTCTCTCTGCCGCTCGCTGCGCTCGCACCCCACCCTAACCCTCCCCTGCAAGCAGGGGAGGGGACTGTTCTTCGCGGTGATCGAGATGCGCGCGGTGCTCATATCGTCAATTCCGCCTCGATCGCCCAGGCCCTGCCATTGCCCGCCTGTGACAGCGGAATATCGGCATGATAGGCGCCCGGCACGGCGACGTACTGCAGCACTTCGGTGCATCCCGGTTGCGACATGAAGAAGCCCAGCATCGCCAGCTTCTTGGTCATCAACACGAACGCGGGCGCCGAGGCCGGCTTGAGGTTGTTCTTGGCCAGCGCTTCCTCGTGCAGCCTGGTGACCAGTGCCTTGCGCTGCGCGGAATCGAGCTGGAGGAATGGTTTGCTGCTCTCCTTTTCGAAGGCCGCGAGCGCCTGCACGTAGTGCTGCTGTTCTTCCTTGGTGTAGACGTCCCGGAACATCAGGTCGATAAAGCGCGGCACGCCCGCTTCGACCGCGCCCGGCGTGTCGGATTGCGGAAGGATGATGTCGACCACCGCGACCACCACGTCGCTTTGCGCCTGGGTGAAAAAGGGCGGCGTCGTTTCGGTGCGTTGTGCCGCGGCGTGCGCGTTGAACACAGCCAGCAGCGATGGCGCGGCGACGGCGCCGACGGCCAGCGCGGACATGCATTTCAACCATTCGCGACGATTCATGTCGTGCTCCTTCAGATATTGCCGCGCTTGAGTTCTTCCACCGCATGGCTGGCCGCGCGGGCGGTCAGCGCCATATAGGTCAGCGATGGATTCTGGCAGGCCGATGAGGCCATGCAGGAACCGTCGGTGATGAACACGTTCTTGCACGCGTGCATCTGGTTCCAGCCGTTGAGCACCGAGGTCTTCGGATCGCGGCCCATGCGTGCGGTGCCCATTTCATGGATGCCGGCGCCGACGTTGGCTTCGATCTTGAACGATTGCACGTCGCGGTAGCCAGCGGCGGTGAGCATTTCCATCGCGTCGTCGATGATGTCCTTGCCCATCAGGATCTCGTTTTCTTCGTGCGCGGCATCGAAGTTGAGCAGGGGAAGGCCGTATTTGTCCTTGCGGTTGCGGTCCAGCGTGACGCGGTTGCGATGGGAGGGCAGCATTTCGCCGAAGCCCATCATGGATACGCGCCACGGCCCGGGCGTTTCGGCAGCGCGCTTGAGTTCGTCGCCGATGGCGGGCATATCCGCCAGCCGCGTCCAGTCTTCGCGCCGTGCGCTGCC
This sequence comes from uncultured Dyella sp., assembly GCA_966430775.1. Taxonomy (GTDB): domain Bacteria; phylum Pseudomonadota; class Gammaproteobacteria; order Xanthomonadales; family Rhodanobacteraceae; genus Dyella_B. The sequence goes on from CBJMMB010000091.1 coordinate 5,238, forward strand.
CTGGTAGCCGAAGCCGCGCAGGTAGTTGCGCTTGTCCTTGCCGATGTTGCGGTAGCGCGGAACATAGAAGCCATTGGGCCGGCGGCCGCTGTAGTAGCGGTCCTCATAGCCTTCGGCCAATGCCTGCGCGCCGCTGCCGAACAGGTGATCCATGATGTTGTGGCCCACTTCGCCGCTGTCGTTGCCGAAGCCGTTGGGGAAGCGGCTGGAGGTGGAGTTGAGCAGGATTTGCGTGGTGCCGAAGGTGGAGGCGCAGAGAAAAATCACGCGCGCGAAGTAATCGGTCTGCTTGCCGGTTTCGGCATCTTGCACGCGCACGCCGGTCGCCTTGCCCTTGGCGTTGTCGTAGATCATTTCGTAGACGATGGCGTTGGTCACCATGGTCATGTTGCCGGTCTGTTCCGCGGCCGGCAGGGTGGAGGAATTGCTGCTGAAGTATGCGCCGAACGGACAGCCGCGCATGCACAGGTTGCGGTACTGGCACGGCGCGCGTTGCGGGCTCTTGTCATGCTTGAGCGGCGCGGAGAGATTGGCGGTGCGGCCGATGATCAGCTTGCGGCCGAACTTGTCGGCCAGCTTGTCGCGGAAGTCCTTTTCCACGCAGGTCAGTTCCATCGGCGGCAGGAATTGCCCGTCCGGCAGTTGCGGCAGGTGCTCGACCGAACCGCTGACGCCGATGAATTCCTCCACGTAGTCGTACCACGGCGCCACGTCTTCGTAGCGGATCGGCCAATCCACGCCGACGCCTTCCTTGGCGTTCGCTTCAAAATCCATCTGGCTGAAGCGATAGCTTTGCCGTCCCCACATCAGCGAGCGGCCGCCGACGTGGTAGCCGCGGAACCAGTCGAACGGCCGCGTCTCTTCGTACGGATTGTCGATGTCGTCGACGAACCAGTGCTTGGTGGATTGCTTGATGCCGTAGAACGAAGGGCGCGTATGGATGGGATGGCGCGCGACGTCCTCGCGCGTGGGCTGGTCGGCATACGGCAGTTCCCACGGCGCCTTCATGGCGGTGGGGTAATCGCCGTGCTTCACCATCGGGCCGCGATCCAGCACCAGCGTCTTGAGGCCTTTCTCAGTCAGCTCCTTGGCGGCCCAGCCACCGCTGACGCCGGTGCCGACGACGATGGCGTCGTAGGTATGCTTGTTGTCCATGCCTGTTCCCTTTCGGCTATGCCATTGAGCGCAGTGGTTGCAGGTAGCCGTAGTCGACGCGCGCGGCATCGAGCTGGCTCATGCGGCTGTACGGTCCTTCCTGCTCGACGAAGCAGTGCTTCAAGCCGGCGCGATTCGCCGCGATCAGGATCGGCTTGTAATCGATCGTGCCGCGCCCGAGTTCGGCGCCGGGATATTCGCCGGGGCCGGGAGAGGGCAGGAAATCCTTCGCATGCATCAGCGGAATGCGGCCGTGATTGGCGTTGAAGATATCCACCGGATTCTTGCCGCCGACATGCACCCAGCCGCAATCGAGTTCGAACTTCACCAGGTTCGGATCGGTTTCCTTCAGCAGCACGTCGTAGAAGGTCTGGCCTTGGCCGACATCGGTAAATTCGCGGTGATGGTTGTGATAGGCGTACTGCAGTCCGGCCTTTTTCGCTTTTTCCCCGACCTGGTTGGCGAACGCTGCGGTGCGTTTGGCTTCATCGCGCGAATAGGTCGGTTGTTCGCTTTTGCCTTCCATCTTCTGCATGAAGGAAGGCAACATGCTACTGACCAGATACTGCGCGCCGAGCACGTGCGCGGCTTCGATGCCGGGTTCGACGCCGATGCTGTCGAAATGCAGGCTGGGGCAGGCCAGCCCCGCCTCGTGCAACTGGTCGCGCAGCGTTTTGGCGGTGCTGGTGATGATCGCTTCGATCTCGCCGTAGCCGATCGTCTTGAGCGTCTTCAGCGTACCCAGCGGATCCTCCTGGTAGGCCTTGAGCACCATGTAAAGCTGGATGCCGAGCGGCTTGCCTTGCGAGGTGCCGGCCAGGAGTTTTCCGGGCGCGCTGCCGGCCAGCCATGCGGCGGTGCCGAACAAGGCGGAGCGAGTGAGGAACTGCCTGCGAGTCATCGTCATATGGGTTTCTCTCGGGGCGTTGAGTCAGTTGACCACCGCGGCGGCGCTGCCGACGGTGCTCTTGCGATCCTTGAACAGCAGCACGAACAGCAGCAGCACGAAGGCGGCGCAGGCGCCGGCCATCAGCCAGATCGGTCGCCAGTCGTGCCCGGCTGCGGTGGTGCGGGCATCGACCACGATGCCGGAAACCCACGAGCCGACGAACATGCCCAGGCCGTAGGTAAGGAAGGTGATCAGGCCCTGCGTCGCCGCGCGCAATACGGGTGGTGCTTCGCGATCGATATAGATCTGCCCGACCACGAAGAAGAAGTCGAAGCAGATACCGTGCAGCACGATGCCGGCCCACAGCATCCACACCAGCTCGCCGGGTGCGCCGAAGGCGAACATCACATAGCGCACCACCCAGGCCAGCATGCCGACCGCAAGCATGTACTTCACGCCAAGGTGGCGGAAGAACCAGGGAATCAGCAGCATGCAGAACAGTTCCGACATCTGTCCGCCGGTCATCTTGCCGGCCGCGTTGACCACGCCGATTTCGTTGAGGAACAGGTTGGTGAACGCATAGTAGAACTGCAGCGGAATGCAGATCAGGAACGAAGCGAGCGCGAACACCGCCATCGAACGATTGCGCAGCAGCGTGATGGATTCGAACGGAAAGGCATGGCGCAGTTGGAAGCGTTGATGACGAGCCAGCGGCGGTGTTGCCGGCAGGGTGAGGCAATAGATCGCCATCACCAGCGACAGCGCAGCGGCGAGATACAGCGGCGATGCGGTGGCTTCCACGCCCCAGGCGCCGACGATTAAGCCCACCACGATCCAGCCGATCGTGCCGAATACGCGGATCGCACCGAACTCCTCGCCCGGGTCATCGACGTGGCGCATCGCCAGTGACGTGGTCAATGCCAAGGTCGGCATGTAACAGAGGCTGTAGACCAGCAAGACCGTGTACAACATGGAGAACGCACTTTGCGTGGCGGCCACGGCAAGCAAGGCCGCGCCGAGCAGATGCAATACCGCCAATACGCGCCGCGTATCGAACAGGCGATCGGCGAGCAAGCCGACGAACAGCGGCGAGATCATCGCGCCGATCGCGGTGGTGCCGGCCACCGCGCCGATTTCCTGGCCGGTGAAATGCAGCGTCTTGCCGAGCCAGGTGCCGACCGTCACGTACCACGCGCCCCAGATCGCGTACTCGAACAGCATCATCAAGCGAAGGCGCCATTTCATGCGCGTTTCCTCTTTTTGGTTGATTCACCAGGCGCCTCGACCTCCTGCCAGACGCCGCCCGCCGCATGGCTGCGGAGCATCGCGTCGATCACCAGGCTGTTGCGGTAGCCGTCGGCGAAGCTGGGCAGGGCGGGGGGCTTGGTGTCCGGCGTGCCGCCTTTGCGAATCCATGTATAGGCATCGGCGATCAGGTTGCGGAAGGCATCGGCCCAGGCTTCCGGATGGCCGGCAGGCAGGTGCGCGTAACCGCGTGCGGAGACGTCCAGCAGCGCCGGATCGCGCGTCAGCAAGGTATTTGCCTGCGCGTGATGGCCAATCCACAGTTCATTGGGTTGTTCCTGCTGCCATGCCAGCGAGGCGAGACGGCCATTCACTTCCAGGCGCAGATCGTTCTTGTGGCCAGGCAATACTTGTCCGACAACGAGGCTGCCACGTGCGCCATTGTCGAAACGCAGCAGCACGCAAGCGAGGTCCTCGCTGCTGATGGTGACCTTGCGCCGCTGCGCGGATTTGCTCTGCTTGGCAAAAGCTTTGGCGGAAGCGAGCGGCGCCTCGCGTACCGGCACGGCGGTATGCAGATCGGCCAGCACCGCGGCAATGCGCGCGCCGGTCACGTGTTCGGCAAGATCGCACCAGTGCGAACCGATATCGCCGAGCGCGGAACTGGCGCCGCCCAGCTTGGGATCGAGCCGCCAGGTATAGGTGCGCTCGTCGGTCAGCCAATCCTGTAGATAACGGCCATGCACCAGCACCGGCGCACCGAGCTTGCCCTTGGCGATCATCGCGCGCGCCTGCTGCACCAGCGCATGCCCGCGGTAGTTGAAGGTGACCACGTTCGCCACGCCGGCGTCGCGCGCAGCGTCGAACAGCTCGCGGCTTTCCTGCACATTGGCGGCGAGCGGCTTGTCCGAAATCACGTGCTTGCCGGCACGCAAGGCCGCCAGGGAAATTTCCATGTGCAGATGATTCGGCGTGGTGTTGTGCACCACTTGCACGGCCGGATCGGCGAGCAACTCGCGGTAACTTGCATACGCGCGTGCAACACCGAGTTCGCGTGCACGCTTCTTGGCCGAATCGAGACTGGAACCGGCGATGCCGATGATGTCCACATCGCCCAGCCAGCGTACGGCGTCGAGATGATGGGCAGCGATGAAACCGGGGCCGATCAGGCCCATGCCGAGTTTGCTCATCGGGCCGTTTCTCCAAGCCACAAATCCGTCACCCCAGCGAACGCTGGGGTCCAGTGACTTCGCTCTGCGACCAAGGCGCTGGATTCCAGCATTCGCTGGAATGACGATGTGATGGATGGCCTTGCACGTGATGCCCGCGGACTGGTCAATCCAGGTACTGCCATGTCCCCTCCCAGTGCGACGCCCGAGAAAATGTATTCGATTACATTTTCAGGGCGCCAATTTTCCGATCAAGACGATACTTGCGTGGACGTTTCCGGAAAAGCAGCGTAAAAGCTGGAAGGACTTGTAGCAGGTGCGATCAGGCTCATGCAACAATTTCATGTAATCCATTACATTGCACCGCACAAAGATGGGCTAGACTGGCTGCCAGGACGCCGCCTGCAAGGCGGGTGGTATCGTCCTGAATACAAAGGCGATGAGAGGGGATCAACGGGTGAGTGCGGACGGATCCAAGCGTAAGCGGCAGCGCGGCAAAGGCGATCATCCGGTCACTGCGCAACCTGCCCGTGGCAAGACGGTCAAGGAGATCGCTGCGGCGGCGAACGTGTCGGTGGCTACCGTGTCGCGCGCCTTGCAGCGGCCGGAGATCGTCAGCGAGGCCACGCGTCAGCATATCCAGGAAGTGGTCAAGCGCCTGGGCTACACACCCAATGCGCTGGCGCGCAACCTGCGCACGGCGCGTACGCGGCTGATCGTTGCGTTGCTGCCCGACATCGCCAATCCGTTCTTCTCCGAAGTGATCCGCGGCATCGAGCAGGTGGCGCACGAAAGCGGTTATTCGGTGCTGCTGGGCGAAACGCAGGGCAGCCTGGTGCGTGAGCAGGCCTATGCCGACATGGTGGCGGCGCGCCAGGCCGACGGCATCATCACCATGTCGCCGCGCGTGCCGGCCATTCCCATCCAGGGCCGGCTGCCGGTGGTCAATGCCTGCGAGTACGTCAAGGACAGCCAGATCTGCAGCGTCTACGTCGACAACGTCACGGCAGCCGCCACCGCAGTCGACTATCTGCTGACGCTGGGGCATCGCGATATCGCCTTCATCGCCGGACCGCCTTCCAGCCCGATCTGCGTGGATCGCGAGCTGGGTTATCAACGCGCGTTGCAGCGTGCCGGTATCACCGCCAATTCCGCGCTGGCTGCGGTGGGTGATTTTTCGATCGAGGCGGGCGAGCGTGCCATCGAATTGCTGCTGTCGCGCGGGCAGTCGTTCAGCGCGGTGTTCTGTTCCAACGATGAAATGGCGATCGGGGCGATGCGCGCCTTGATCTCGCACGGATTGCGTGTGCCGGAAGATATCTCGGTGGTCGGCTTCGACGACATCCGCTTCGCGCGTTATACGTCGCCGGCGTTGACGACCGTCGCCCAGCCGAAGAACGCGCTGGGACGTGAAGCGACGACCATGCTGATCGAACTGCTCAACGATCCGGCCGTGCCGCCGCGCAAGCGCGTGCTGTCGGCAGATCTGGTGGTGCGTGGTTCCACCGCGCCGCGATCGTCCAAACCGAGGTAAACCCTGTGCAAAAGAAAGGCGCTTCACGCTCGTGAAGCGCCTTCGGCATGCGCTGCAATGAAAAGCGACTTACGGCTTGTGCCAATCCAGTGCGTAGCCGGTGGTGACCTTCCAATCCCTGAGACCATCCGCGGTGAGGATATGAACCTCGCTGGACCAGGTCTGGTCGGAAGCGCCGAATACGGGGGAGACTGTGCGATTGGCCAGAATCTGGTCGCCATCCGGTGACCATGCCACCGGCACCCATTCCACCGTCGTGACGTTTTCAATCGGACCTTGCGCAGTGATCTGGCGTATGTTCGTTCCATCCGAATTGATCACGTAGATATCTGCCTCGAGCGCGCCGGTCGATTGCAGCATGAACGCGACTTTCGAGCCGTCAGGCGATAGCAGCAGCGGGAAAGCCCAGTGTGCCTGCCACCAAACACCGTACTGTCCCCACGTATTCCAAATGCCCTGTGGCAGAACGGAATGTATGTGGCCGGCGCGCATGTCCCGCAGGCACAGATTGATGCTGACTGCCTTGGGGTTCCAGTCGGCACAATTGCCGCCGTACTTCTGGTAGAGAATTTTCGTACCGTCGTAGGAAATATCACCGGTTGCCGCATCGACCGCGTTGGTGTCGATCAAGGTACCTTCGCCGGTTTGGACGTCGACCCGATATACCGCTGCATGTTCATAGACACCACCGTTGGGCATGTACCGGACGAATGCAAGCAAGCGCTTCCCATTGCCGGCCCAGCGGATCGTGTCGATGCCCGCCGTCGGAACGGTGCCGCCTGATACGGTCACTTGCGTTGGCGTGCACCACAAGGAGTGCTTGTTGCTGCCGTCGGGCTGCATCAAATAGACGCAGGCGGGCGTCGTGCCATTGGTCGGGCTGGCATAGGCGATGACATTGCTGCCATCCGGACCCCACGCAAGATAACCGTATCCCGGCGCGGCGTTGTCGTTGCTGCCGTCGAACAAGGCGTGCGTGGTGCCTGTGCCCAAGTTCATCGTGTAGTACTTGCCACTGGTGGGGCCGCCGGCGCTGGGATCGGTGGTCTGGCCGTAGAAGTACTGGATGCTTTGGCCATCCGACGAGAAGTTTCTCGTCAACCATTGGCCTGGTCCGTAGGCCGCCACGCCGCTGGGCACGTACCACGCATTCGCCGCCAGGGGCGTGAGTGCGTGCAGGGCGGTGCCGTTGTCGTTGATGGTGAAAAGCCCGGACCCCGTTTGCACGAGCTGGTTGTTGTAAGTGCCGTTGATGGGGCGCTCGAACAGGATGGTGCCGCTGCCATAGGCAGCTGCGCACGAACATGTCATCGCCAGGGCGATGGCAACACAAGATAGTGATCGCATGTCACTCTCCTCGATGTTGAAATGGCGGAACGAAATGCCCGTATGCCGCTACGGCACGGGCTTGCCAACGAAGGACCTTGGGTTCCATATCGTTGCTTCGCTTATCTGATGTGTGGTTATGGCGTCTCGCGCCAATCCACGGCAAAGCCGCTGGTGACCGGCGTATCGCCGCCGTCGCTCGCAGTGATGATGTGCACCTCGCACGGCCAGGTCTGGTCTGTGCTGCCGGCGACGGGAGCGCTGCAGCGATTGGCTAGAATCCGCTTGCCGTCCGGCGACCACGCCACCGCTGTCCATCCAGTGCGAATGCTGGACGGATTGGGGTTGCCGGTAAGCGGACGGAAGTTCGTGGCATCCGTTCTTATCGTGTAGAGGTCTGTTTCATTGCCAGTGGTCGAGACCATGCTGAACACGGCCTGCGAACCGTCTGGCGACAGCCGAACCTGTGCGTACCAATAGGGGTCCTGGTAGTCGCCAAAGAAGTTCCACATCACAGGCTGGAACAGGTCGGTTACCGTGTGCGTGGTCAAATCCTGGAAGCACAAGCTGACGCCGATCGCCTCCTGATCTTCATCGCCGCATTGGCCGTAATCGTATTGCTGATAGATCACTTTGGTACCGTCGTACGAGATGTCCCCGGCCGGCGGATCGAACAGATTGGAGGTGACCTCCACACCCGTACCGGTCGCCACGTCGACCACGAAGAGCGCCGAGTAACTGGTGCCGCCTTCGGTCGGCCCTCCGGCTGCCGGGCTGGGCTGCGTGGAAGGTTTGGGCCGAATGAGAAGGCGCGTGTTGTAAGGATCTTGCACGCTCGCCTTCTTTTTGACGAAGCCCAGTCCCGGTGGGGTGTAAGAGACATACACCATCAGCTTCTTGCCGTTACCCGACCAGCGCAGCGACTCCACCGCCAGTGACGGCGATGGCGGATTGTCGGGCACTGCGATGCCGGCCGGGGCGCACCACAAAATGTGTTGATTGCTGCCGTCGACATGCATCAGATAGACACAAGGCGACGTGACGGCATATTCGCTGGTGGAGTTGGCGTAGGCGATGGTATTGCCATCGACCGGATCCCGCGCGAGATAGCCTTCGCCGGGAGCAGCATTGTCATTGCTGCCTGCAAACAGGGGTTGGGTCGCACCGGTGTGCAGATTCTTTACGTAATACTTGCCGCTGTAGGGGCCATCCGCAGGGTCCGAAGACGGATTCTTGAAATACAGAACGCTCTGACCATCCGGCGAAAAATTCTTCGTCAGCCAATAATCGCTTCCTGTGCGGAAATTCTCGAAGGCCACCCAGCTCGGCATGTAGTACGAACCGGCCACGAACGGCGTAATCTGCCGCACATTTGCTCCCTGATCGTTGACGGTGAACAGCCCGGTGCCTGCCGGCGCGACCGTGCCGCTGGTAGTGGTATTCACGGCGCGGGTCAGCAAGATGGTGCCGTTCGCATAAGCGCACGCGCACGAACATGTCGTTGCGAGCGCAAAGGCAACACAAGATAGTGATCGCATGTCACATCTCCTCGATATGGAAAGGGCGGAACGAAATGCCCGTGTTTTTTTAAGCAGCACGGGCTTGCCAACGCAGAACCCTCAAGTTCTATCTCGTTGCTTCGCTTTACCTGGTTTGTAGCTACGGTTTTTCGTGCCAGTCCACGGCATAACCACGGGTGATCGTCCTGTCGTCGCCGCTGCCTGCATTGACGATGTGCACTTCGCAGGGCCAGGTCTGATCTGTGCTGCCTGCAACGGGAACGGTGCAGCGATTGGCGAGGATGCGCATGCCATCCGGCGACCACGCGACAGGTGTCCACCCGGTATAGAGCGTGGGCGGATTGGGATTGCTGGTGAGCTGCCGGAAATTCGTGCCGTCCGTCCTTATCGTGTAGAGGTCAGCCTCATTGCTGGCGACGGTGGTCGACCGCATGGTGAATACCGCCTGTGAACCATCCGGAGACAGCAGTATTTCGGCGTACCAGTCGGGGTAGTAATAGTTGTCCCACCAACTTTCGAAGTCGCCGTAGTTGGTCCAGATCACGGGTGGGAACAGATCAGTGACCGTGCCCGTGGTCAAATCGTTGAAGCACAAGCTGGCGCCAAGTGCTTCCTGGTCTTCATCGCCGCATTGGTCGTAGTCGTATTGCTGGTAGATCACCTTGGTGCCGTCATAAGAGATATCGGACGAAGGCGGATCGATCAGGTTGGCGGCAACCCTCACGGCCGTGCCGGTTTTCACATCGACCACAAATAGCGCGGAATATCCGAGATCAACCCCCGAGACAGGGCCGGTCGCCGCTGGCTTGGGTCGCGTCAAAAGAGAACGCAGGGCGCTGGCGCCGGGCTTCTTCGGCAATGTGCCCAAAGGAGGTGCCTCGTAAGAAGTAAATACCATCAGCTTTTGCCCATTTCCCGACCATCGAATCGATTCCACCGCAAGCAACGGCCAACCTGGATAGTCCGGCAGATCGATGGTCGCCGGCGCGCACCACAATACGTGTTGATCGCTGCCATCGGCATGCATCACGTTGACGCAAGCGGGCGCGACCGGATATTCGCTGGTCGAATTGGTATAGGCGATGGTATTGCCGTCAACGGGATCTCTGGCGAGATAGCCTTTACCGGGCGCGGCGTTGTCGTTGCTGCCGGCGAACAATGGTTGAGTCGTGCCAGTGCGCAGGTTCTCTACGTAATACTTGCCGCTGTAGGGACCATCCGCAGGGTCTGCCGAGGGATTCTTGAAATACAGAACGCTTTTGCCATCCGGTGAAAAGTTCTTCGTCAGCCAGTAGCTGACTCCCGTTTGGTAATTTGTGAAAGCCAGCCAGCTTGGCATGTAATAGGAGCCAGCCACCAGGGGCGTAATTTGCCGCAAATTTTCTCCATAATCGTTAATCGTAAACAGCCCGGTGCCTACCGGCGCAAGTTTGCCATTGGAAACCGCATTAACAGGGCGAGTTAGCAAAATGGTGCCGTTCGCATA
>CBJMMB010000092.1:0-15212 GCA_966430775.1 uncultured Dyella sp.
CCGAGCCCAGGTGCGCATGCAGGCCGCGCACGGTGACGCCATGCGTATCGGCCAGGCGCAGGAAGGCGTCGAGCTGATCCACCGGCAGACCGAACTTGCTGCCGCTGCCGCCGGTGCGCACCTTTTCGTGATGGCCCAGGCCGCGCCCAAGATCCAGGCGCAAGACAATTTCGCGTCCGCGGAACACGTCGCCCCAATGCTCCAACGGATAGAGCGAATCGAGCGACACGGTGGCGCGCGTGGTGAAGGCCCACGCGTAGTCCTCCCGCGGCGCGAAGTTGGGCGTGAACAACAGCGGCGAGGATTCGGGCACCACGGCCATCACCGCCTTCAGCTCGCCCGGCGATACGCACTCGAAGCCGAAGCCTTCTTCGACCAGCGCACGCAGGATGGCCGGATGCGTATTGGCTTTCACCGCGTAATGCAGGCGATCCACCGCACCGAGTTTCTTCAGCTCGCGCGCCTGCTTGCGCACGGTCGGCAAGTGATAGACGTAACGCGGCGTCGCCTCGGCACCGAGCGCAAGCAAGCGTGCACGTTCCTGCGTGCGCCACCATGCATCGCTCGCCGCGACGGTTTCACCGCTGCCGTACAGGCTTTGCCAGCTCGGTCCGAACAGGGCGCTGTCGTCGGTGCGCAGAGCGCCGGCCGCGATCAGCATTTCATGCAGGCGCGGCACCAGATCGTCGACCACGCTCTCGTCCACCACAAAGGTGAGGTTGAGGTTATTGGACGACTGCGAGATCAGATGCACGCGTAACTGGCCGAACTCCGCCAGCACGCTGGACAAGGTATGCAGCATCGAACGCATGCCGCGGCCGACCATGGTGATCGCCGCACATGGTGCGATCACCTTGACGCGGCAGACCTTGGCCAGGTCGCTGGCGAGCGCGGCGATGGCGTCGGAGTCGAGCAGATTTTCGGTGGGATCGAGCGAAACGGTGACGTTGGTTTCGGCCGAACTGATCAGGTCCACTGACAAACCGTGCTGCTTGAACTGTGTGAACACATCGGCGAGAAAGCCGACCTGCTGCCACATGCCGACCGATTCCATCGATATCAGCGTGATGCCTTTGCGCGCGCTGATCGCCTTGACGCTGGGCGCATGTTCGCGCACTTCCGGGCCGATCACGGTGCCTTCCAGTTCCGGCCGGTTGGTGTCCTTGATCAGCATCGGCACACGCGGTTCGCGCAATGGCGACAGGCAGCGCGGATGCAGCACTTTCGCGCCAGTGGAGGCGATTTCCTGCGCTTCTTCGTAGTCGAGTTTCTGCAACAGGCGCGCGCCCGGCACCTGGCGCGGGTTGGCGGTGAACATGCCGGCCACGTCGGTCCAGATTTCCACGCGCTGCGCTTTCAACAACGCGCCGAAGTACGACGCCGACGTATCCGAACCGCCACGACCGAGCAGCACGGTGCGGCCTTGTGCTTCGCGCGCGATGAAGCCCTGCGTGATGAACACCTCGCCGAGCTGCGCCAGGCGTGCGTTCAAGGCCGGATCGGGTTTGGCTTCGACCATTGCCGACAACAGCTTGGTGCGCTCGTTCTGGTTCGGCAGCGCCACCGCGGCGAGGCAATCGCGCGCATCCAGCCACTGCGTGGGCAGTCCCGTATGGGAAAGGAACGCGGCGCCCAATGCGCTCGACATCAGCTCGCCATGGCCCTGCACCAGCGCCGACCATGCCAGCTCGCCCATCGCCGCCGGGCCTTCCTCGGCCAGCTTCGACAGCTCGCGCAGACGCGCGGCCAAGGTATCGGGCACGGACAGCTGCATGTGATCGAGCAGAGCGTAGTGACGCTGCGCGATCGCTTTGTATGCCTCGATACGTTTGCCTTTGTCTTCCTGGGCGCACAGTTGTTTGAGTGCGTCGGTGATGCCGGTCAGCGCGGACACGACCACCAGCACGCGCGCGCCTTCGGCACGACGGCTGGCCATCAGTTCGCGGATGTTCTGCCAGCGCGGCAGGGTGGCGACACTGGTGCCGCCAAACTTCATCACGATCCAGGGTGCGCCGGCGGAAAGCGGCGCGGGGGCGTTCGAGGTCACGGTTTCTCTGTCTAGGGTTGCGGGAAAAGTCAATTCCGCCAGTGTTGCAACGCGTCAGCCGGATTGCAACGGAAAATTCGGCATAGAGGTGGTGTTTGGATGGCTAAATGCTTGCGGTGCTTTTTTCCCCCTCTCCCCTCCGGGGAGAGGGCCGGGTGAGGGGCTGGGGCTTGCGCCGATTTCAAAAGAAACCATGCTCTGATTTTCTTTTCCCGCCAGCCTTGGCCCCTCACCTCACCCCTTTCCCCTTGGGGAAAGGGAACAATGGAATGTTCTCCCCGGAGGGGAGAGGAGGCGAACGTGGCGCGCGTAGCGCGCTGCGTCACTCGATTGAAACGGGGATCTTGCCGATCTTCGCCTGCCATTCCCGCGGCCCGGTCTTATGCACCGAGGTACCCGCCGAATCCACCGCCACGGTCACCGGCATGTCCTTGACCTCGAATTCGTAGATCGCCTCCATGCCGAGGTCTTCGAACGCCACCACGCGGCTGGCCTTGATCGCCTTGGACACCAGGTAGGCGGCGCCGCCCACGGCCATCAGGTACACCGACTGGTGCTTCTTGATCGCTTCGATGGCTGCCGGACCGCGCTCGGCCTTGCCGACCATGCCCAAAAGGCCGGTCTGCGCCAGCACCTGCTCGGTGAATTTGTCCATGCGGGTGGCGGTAGTGGGGCCCGCGGGGCCGACCACTTCGTCGCGCACCGGGTCGACCGGGCCGACGTAATAGATGAATCGGCCGCTGAAATCGACCGGCAACGGCTCGCCCTTGTTCAGCATGTCGACCATTCGCTTATGGGCGGCGTCGCGGCCGGTGAGCAGCTTGCCGTTGAGCAGCAGCACTTCGCCGGGCTTCCAGCTGGCCACTTCCTCGCGGGTGATCGTATCGAGGTTCACGCGACGGCCCTTGGAGGAGTCGTAGGTGAGCTTGGGCCAGTCTTCCAGCGAGGGCGGATCGAGCATCACCGGGCCGGAGCCGTCCAGGGTGAAGTGCGCGTGGCGGGTGGCGGCGCAGTTGGGGATCATCGCCACCGGCAGGTTGGCGGCGTGGGTCGGGTAATCCTTGACCTTGATGTCGAGCACGGTGGTGAGGCCGCCCAGCCCCTGCGCGCCGATGCCCAGCGCGTTCACCTTCTCGTACAGCTCCAGGCGCAGTTCCTCGGCGCGGCTGGACGGTCCGCGGGCGATCAGCTCCTGGATGTCGATCGGCTCCATCAGGGCTTCCTTCGCCAGCAGCATCGCTTTCTCCGCAGTGCCACCGATGCCGATGCCCAGCATACCCGGCGGGCACCAGCCGGCGCCCATGGTCGGCACGGCCTTGAGTACCCAGTCGACGATGGAATCGGAAGGATTGAGCATCACAAACTTGGACTTGGCCTCCGAACCGCCGCCCTTTGCCGCCACGATCACATCGACCGTATCGCCTGGCACGATGGAAACGTTGATCACCGCCGGCGTGTTGTCCTTGGTGTTGGTACGCTTGCCGGCCGGATCGGCCAGCACACTGGCGCGCAGCTTGTTATCTGGATGGTTGTAGGCGCGGCGCACGCCTTCGTTGACCATGTCCTCCAGGCTCAGCGTGGCGTCCCAACGCACGTTCATGCCCACCTTCAGGAACACGGTGACGATGCCGGTGTCCTGGCACAGCGGGCGATGCCCCTCCGCCGCCATGCGCGAGTTGATCAGGATCTGCGCCATCGCATCCTTGGCCGCCGGCGATTCCTCGCGCTCGTAGGCTTTGGCCAGGTTGGTGATGTAGTCGACCGGGTGGTAGTAGCTGATGTACTGCAGGGCGTCGGCGACGGACTGGATCAGATCGTCTTGCTTGATGGTGGTCATGGCGGCGGCTTCTAGCGGGGAGAGAATGCCCGGCGAAGCGAGCGTCCGCCGGGCACAACCGGCCTATTGTGCCCCAATCCGTCCCTGCAGATAAAAAAGCGGCCGCGCAGGGCGGCCGCAAAGGGAGTGGAGAACTCCTTGAATCAGAAGCGGTATTCGGCCTGGAGCGAGTACATGCCGATGCGGGTGTTCTTGTTGAATTCGTTTTCCGGCACGCGATAGGTGTCGTAGGCCAGGCCGAGGCTGAAGTTCTTGTTGAAGTTGTAACCGCCGCCAACGCCGAAATATTCGCCCGTGCGGGTGACGGCATCACGACTACTCGTCACGCCGCCCAGATAGGAGACGAACCGGTATTCGTACAAGCTGCGGCCACGGAACCAGCCGGCGCGAGCGCCTACGTACCATTGGTCAGTGATGTTGTAATTGAGGTTGCCGCCCAGCAGCCAGCCGCGGGTCTGAACCTGCTGACGCTCAATGCTATAACCGGGGCCTGGGGCTTCGCGCGCCACGGCATTGCCGAGAAAACCGTAACCGGCTTCAACACCGTAGTCCACTACGCTGTTCCAGCGATAACCAACGCGCAGCGCACCCGCCTTGCCGGTCTTGCTGAAGCTGTTGCCTTCGATCCCCGAGTACGGATTTTCGACGTTGTAGTGCGAAGCACCCGCATTGGCATTGACAAAGAAATTGCCACCATCGGCGAGTGCAACGGACGAAGCCGTGCCAAGCGCCAAGGCGACGGCGATGATTGCGAACTTGCGCATGAGTGAACTCCTGATCGATTGAGAGAGATTCCGCCGCAGCGAACCGCGCAGAGGGGAAGCGGTCGCGAGCGTAAAAATTTTGCAAAAGGTAACGAATCGATTCGCCGCTGCCTAAAGAAAATTCTTCAACGAAGGTAGGGATTCACTTACGCCATCCGTCTTGCGCGCAACACGCATGCATTCGCACACAACACGTCGTGATGAGGGACTACACATGCAGGCGCGATGTTTTCGTTGGATCGAGAAAACTGCTCAGATTTAGCTGTCACATGAACTTCCTTCACGCCTACATGCAACTCAGGCACTTCCAGGTTTTGCTGTAGCGCTATAGGCTCGCTCGTAGCGGCTCGATGCCGATCGTCAGGGGAGACGGGCGACGTCGCTGGGAACGAATTTCTACGCCACATGCACCCACGACGTTCACGTGGATGCGACAAAGGTGCGTGCTTCGGCCTTTGCTGCGCGGACACGGCATGTCGTTGTGCTTATTCGGGAGAGCACCATGTTTGCAAAGCTGCATCGCAAGTCGCTTTCGTTGTCCCTTGGCCTCGTGTTGGCCGGCGTCAGTGCCAGCGCGCTGTCCGCCGACGTCAAACCTGCCGTGGATGCAGGCACCGCGCCATCCAATCAGACCGTGCACGTCACGCTGTTTTTGAAACTTCACAATGAAGCGGCGCTGGAGGATTACATCCGCCAGACCGTCACGCCGGGCAGCGCGCACTATCAGCAATTTCTCACCACCAGCCAGTTTGCGCAGCAATACGGCGCCACCGATGCCGAGATCGCGCGTGTGCAGTCGTATCTGCGCAGCCAGGGTTTGAGCAGCGAAGTGCTGCCGAGCCATCTCGCCATTCGCACCAGCGGTACGCTGGGGCAGTTTGGCCATTTGTTCCAGACGTCCATCCATACCTACGTATCGCGCACGAACGGCCGCAGCTTCCACAAGCCCGCGAGCGCGCCGCAATTGCCCGCTGGCATTGCCGACGTGGTGGATGTCGCGACCGGCTTGAGCAATGAAAAGGCGTATCGCCCGCATCACGTCTCCATGCCCGCGTTCGCCGCGCTCGGCACGCAGAACGCGAAGGCCAATGCGCTGGCCGCCAAGGGTGGCGGTTCGAACGGCAATCCGACTGCGTCAGGCGTGCCTGGTCAATACACCGTGGGCGACGTCGCCAACTTCTACAACATCAATCCGCTTTATCAGCGCGGCGTGGTCGGCAAGGGCTCGACCGTGTGCATCGTGACGTTGTCGAATTTCTATCCCAGCGATGCGACCACTTATTGGTCCGATATCGGCCTTGCCACCAAGCCCAATCGCATTTCGCTGGTACCGGTGGATGGCGGTGGCGCCATCGACGGCGGCAGTGGCGAAACCTCGATCGACGTCGAGCAATCGGGCGGCATTGCGCCGTATGCGGATATCGTGGTGTATCACGCACCCAACACCACCAATGCGTACGTCGATGCGTTCGCGCAAGCAGTCACCGACAACACCTGCGACAGCATCTCCACCAGCTGGGGCTTGCCGGAAATCTTCAACTTCGCCGCGTTGAACGTCACCGGCGCCAGCAATACCGACACCACCGACGTGGGCGATCTGCGCGCGTTCCACAAGATCTTCCTGGAAGCGGCCGTGCAGGGGCAATCGCTGTTCGCCGCCTCGGGCGATTCGGGCGCCTATGACACGGTGCGCGACCTGGGCAATGGCACCGGCGTGGGTGAATACACCGCGCCGCTCACGGTCGATTCGCCGGCCTCCGATCCCTTCATCACCGCCGCCGGCGGCACCACCACGCCGTACAGCTATGCGTTCGGCACCGGCCCGACCGAATCGATCACGCAGGAAAGCGTGTGGGGCTGGGATTACCTGCAGACCTATTTCAACAAGTACGTGCGCCCGATCAACTTGTTCGCCACGGGCGGTGGCGGCGGCGTGAGCGTGTATTGGCGCAAGCCGTTCTACCAGGCCTTCACCTTCGGCGTTCGCCGCAGCGAACCGAATCAATCGCTGGTCTTTAACGATCCCAGCGCCGGTCCGACCACGCTGCTGAAACTGCCCAGCCATTTTGCGGGACGCAACGTGCCGGATATTTCCTTGAACGCCGATCCGGAAACGGGCTATGTGTTCGTGTCCACGAACGACGGCGGCGTGCTCACCGGTGAAGGCGGCACCAGCTTCGTGGCGCCGCAGCTCAACGGCATCACCGCGTTGCTGCGGCAGAGCACGGGCCATCGCATCGGCTTGTGGAATCCGCAGGTGTATGCGATCCAGAACATCTTCGGCTACGGCTGGTTCACGCCGTTCAAGGCGATCCGCGCCGGCGACAACTGGTTCTACTACGGCGCACCGCACTACAACCCGGGTGCGGGTATCGGCGCGCTGGATGTCGCGAATCTGGATGTGTTCCTGCGTAGCGGGTTTTAAGTAGCCGCCCCTTCCCTCCCCCGTTATCGGGGGAGGGAACTCAAGCACGCACATGCATGGTTATGATGGTGATTCTCTTCGCCATCTCCTACGCCATGTCTTCCAAGCGTCGCTTCATGCAGCTCGATGTGTTCTCGCACCTGCCGATGAAAGGCAATCCGCTCGCGGTCGTGATCGACGGCGACGGCTTGAACGAAGCCACCATGCGCGCCTTCGCGCGCTGGACGAATCTTTCCGAAACCGCTTTCCTGCTGCCACCGACGGTGCCGGAAGCGGATTATCGCGTGCGCATTTTCACGCCACGCCGGGAACTGCCGTTCGCCGGCCATCCGAGCGTCGGCAGCGCCTATGTGGCGATCGAAGCCGGTCTGGTCGACCGCGGCAAGACACGCTTGATCCAGCAGTGCGCCGCCGGCCTGCTGCCGGTGAACGTCGAGCATTCCGGCGCGGAACGGGTGATACATGTGCAGTCACCGGCCGCTCGCGTTCATGACGTGAGCGCCGACGTACGCCAGGCCATCGCGCAGGCGATCCGCATGGCGCCCGATGATGTTTCGATCAGCCTGGTGGACAACGGTCCGCATTGGTGGGTGTGCGATATGGGCGAGGCGTCGCGCGTGCGCGCGTTGAAACCCGATCTGCGCGCCATCGCGGCGCTGAGCGAACAGCATGGCGTCATCGGCCTCAGCGTATTCGGCCAGGAACAGGACGGCACCGCGAAGATGGCCGTGCGCGCTTTCTGCCCGGCGGACGATATACCGGAAGACCCGGTCACCGGTAGCGTCAACGCCGGGATCATGGCGTTGCTTGCCGAACGCGGTGATTCCCGTTTCGGCTTCGATTATGTCGCCAGCCAGGGGCGTGAAGTGGGGCGCGACGGATACGTGCATGTGAAGCGTGATGCCGCGAGCGGCGCCATCACCATCGGTGGGCGGTGCGCGCTGGTGATCCGTGGTGAGCTGGATTTGGGCGAGACGGTTTCTGCTTAAGCGAATATCGGGTTTCTTGCCATGATTTGCTCCCTCACCTGCGCAGTAGGGGAGGGCTGGGGTGGGGTTGCATGAGCTTGCCGCACAGCGCGAATTCATCGCGAGGTTGCATAACCCCACCCCAACCCTCCCCTGCGTGCAGGGGAGGGAGTTGATCGCCGCAAGCTCCTCGTCTGCGCTGGCGCAAATCCGACGCTCGCGGCAAGGCGAACGAGACCTTGCCGGATCAGCTGCCGATTGCCATGCTCTGCCTTTCCATTCCAGGGGCATCCCCATGACGTCACCGGTTACCGGCTATCAGCGCAGCCTTCGCCTGCGGGACGCGGCGTTGGTGGTGATCGGCGGGATCATCGGCGGCGGCATTTTCCTGAATCCGGGCATCGCCGCGCAGCGCACCGAATCGGGGCTGGCGCTGCTGCTGATGTGGGTGGGCGCGGGCGTGCTGACCTTGATCGGCGCGCTGTGCTACGCCGAGCTGGGCGCGCGCCGTCCGCATGCCGGCGGCACGTATGTGTATTTGCGCGAGGCCTTCGGTCCACTCGCCGGGTTCCTGTTCGGCTGGACCATGCTGCTGGTGATCTATTCCGGCTCCAGCGCGGCGGTGGCGACGATCTTCGCCAGCTACGCGGCCTCGGTGTTCGGCCTGCCTGCGGGCATGGCGACGCCGCTGGCGGTGGGCGCGCTGGCGATGGTGGCGGTGATCAACCTGTTCGGGCTCAAGTTCGGCGTGCAGATGCAGAACCTGTTTACCCTGCTGAAGCTACTCGCCGTGGCGGTGCTGGTGGTATGCGGATTGTTCCTCGCTGGCGTCGGCAGCGGCGCGCCGTGGCTGGCGACCGATCCGGCGCATGCCGACGTCGGCTTCATGAGTGCTTCGCTGCCGGTGCTGTTCGCCTACTCCGGTTTCACTTATCTCAACAACCTCGCCGGCGAAGTGCGCGAGCCGCAGCGGACGCTGCCGCGCGCATTGTTCTTGGGGATGCTGGGTGTGATCGTGGCGTATGCGCTGGTCAACGTGGCGTATCTGGCGGTGCTTGGCCATGACGGGCTGGCACACAGCCGCACGCCCGCGGCGGAGGTGATGAACAAGGTGTTCGGCCCGGCCGGTGCGAAGGTGATCGCCATCGGCATCGCCATCTCCACCTTCGGCTTTTGCAACATCACCCTGGTCGCCGGCGCGCGTGTATTGCAGGTGATGGGCGCCGACGGGTTGTTCTTCGCCAGCGTGGGACGGCTGCATCCGCGGCATCACACGCCGAACCTGGCGCTGGTGCTGCTGGTCGGCTGGTCGATCGTGCTGGTGCTGTCGGGCAGCTACGGGCAATTGCTCGATTACGCCACCTTCGGCGACTGGCTGGCCTGCGCCGTGGGCGTGGCCACGCTGTTCTGGTACCGCCATCGGCAGCAGGGCGAGGTGGCGTTCCGTGTGCCGGGCTATCCGCTGCTGCCGCTGATTTTCGTTGTCGTCATCGGGCTGGTGGTGGTGCAGAGCCTGCGTACAAGTTTGGTGAATACGGGCATCGGCGTGGCGATCATGGCGGCCGGCATCCCGGTGTATTTCATCTGGAAGCATTTGTTCAGGGCGGTTCGCACCTAAATTCGCGTGGCAATGCCAAAATGTGCGAATAGCTTCATGGAGACACCACCCGATGGCGCAAGACCACGCCGCGCTGCCCAGTAAGGCTGCGGATATCACGCCCACCCCGGTCCGCCCCGGCGTCGACCTGCAGATCAACGGCGAGGCGTTCCGCCATACCGGCGATCCGGAGATGCCGCTGCTGTGGTACCTGCGCGACGTGCTGCGCCTCAATGGCACCAAGTACGGCGGCGAGCATGGCGAAGGCGGCGCGGATCTGGTGCTGGTCAACGGCAAGGCCACCTCCGCCATCGGCGTGAGCGTGAACAAGCTGGCCGGCAAGAAGATCACCACGGTGGAAGGCCTGACCGATGCGAAAGGCAACCTGCATCCGCTGCAACAGGCATTCATCGACGAAGATGCGATCGGCTGCGGCTACTGCACGCCGGGCTGGCTCATCGCATCGATGGATCTGTTGAACCGCAACAAGGATCCTTCCGACAACGACATCGACGGCCTGCCCAATCTCTGCCGCTGCGGCTGCCAGACGCGCGTGCGCAAGGCGATCAAGCGCGCCGCCGCGGCGATGAAGCAAGGGGCGAAGGCATGAGCGGCCAGCTGAGATTGTCGCGCCGCCGCTTCCTGCAGGTGCTCGCCGGCTCGGCCGGTGCGTTGATTGTCGGCATTCGTACTGTCCGCGCCGCCACTGCACCGACACCTCCGGACATGCTGGGCGATACGCTGTACGACTTAGGCCCGTATGTGCGCGTCGATGCCGACGGCACGGTACTGATCGGTGCGCGCGATCCGGAAACCGGCACCGGTGTGGCGACCTCGCTCGCGCGCATCATCGCCGACGAAATGGACGCCGATTGGCAACACGTACGCGTGCTGCCGCTGGGCCTGGGCGTGGCCGACGACAACGGCAAGCCGCGCTGGCTCTACGGCCAGCAAGTGGGCGGCACCGGCAATTCCATGCCGCGTGCATGGCGCGACCTGCGCTCGGCCGGCGCGTTGGTGCGCTGGCTGCTGATCCGCGCCGCCGTGCCGCAGCTTGGCGTACCGCCCGAGCAGTTGCGCACCGAGCAAGGCGCGGTGATCGCACCGGACGGCCGCCGCATCGGCTACGGCGCACTGGCTGCCGCCGCCGCGAAAATCGCACTGCCGCCCGGCCCCATCTCGCTGAAAACGCCGGATCACTACACCCTGATCGGCAAGCCCGCCGGCGATGTCGACGCACGCGCGATCGTTACCGGACAGACGCCTTACGCACTCGATCAGCACCTGGGCGAGACATTGGTCGCCGTGCTCGCGCATTGCCCGTGGCCGGATGGCCAGCTCACCGGGCTCGACAGCAGCGCCGCGCTGGCCATCAAGGGCGTGGTGAAAGTGATCGAGCTCAAGCCCGAACCGAACCTGCCACCGGGCCAGACGGTGATCGCGCCGGCGGTCGCCGTGATCGCGGAAAACACCTGGGTGGCCTTGCAAGGCCGGCGCGCGCTGAAGCTCACCTGGAAGCCGGGCGCCAGCGGCAGCGAGAGCACCGCGGCGCTGGAACAACAGGCCACCGCCCTGCTCAACAGCGACGCCGCGCCCACCACGCGCGTGCGTGACGAAGGCGACGTCGACAAGGCCAAACGCAAGGCCGCGCGCCGCGTCGAGGCCACCTACTATCAACCGTGGCTGGCGCACGCCGCCAGCGAACCGATGAACTGCCTGGTGCGCCTGGACAAGACCAGCGCCACGCTTTTCGTACCCACGCAATCGCCGCAGCAGGCGTGGACGGTGGTGCAGCGTCTTACCGGCCTTACACCCGACCAGATCGACATCCGCGTGCCACGCATCGGCGGCGGTTACGGCCGCCGCCTCGATCACGATTACGTGGCCGAAGCGGTCATGCTGGCCAAGGAAGTCGACAAGCCGCTGCAACTGTTCTGGCCGCGCGACGAAGACCTCGCGCATGATTTCTACCGCTCCGGCACCGTGCACAAGTTCAACGCGATCATCGATGCCAAGCGCCATGTGATCGCCTGGAACCAGCGCGTCGCCAGCGCCTCCGCGCTCACCGGCCGCGGCGTGCCGAGCGATCATCTGTGGACGTCCGAAGTCAGCGCCAACCAGTTGCCGGCAGGCTTCGTTCCCAATTACCGCAGCGACTGGTTCGGCCTCACTTCCTCGCTGCCGCGCGGTCCGCATCGCGGCATGCCGGATGTCAGCAACGCGTTTGCCGTCGGCAGCTTCGTCGACGAGATCGCGCATTCGCTCAAGGAAGATCCACTCGTCACGCAACTGCGCCTGCTCGGCGAGCCGCGACTGGTGCCGCTGCAAGGCGGTGGCGCGATCGACACCGCGCGCCTGGTCAACGTCTTGAAGCTGGTCGCCGATCGCATCAGCTGGAAGGATTGGCTGCACACGGTGAACGGCCTCGGCATCGCCTGCTGGTACACCGGCGGCGCGTACGTGGCGCATGCGATCGAAGTGTCGATGCAAGGCGAAAAGCTCACCATCGAACGCGCCGTGTGCGCGGTCGACGTCGGCCGCGTGATCAACCCCACCGGCCTGGAAGGCCAGGTCGCTGGCGCGACGCTGGATGCGCTTTCCACCGCGTTGAATCTCGCTATCACCACCAAGGACGGCAAGGTGCAGCAAAGCACCTGGAAGGATTACCCGCTCGCCAGCATGGCGCAGTTGCCGCGCACGGTCGAAGTGATCGTGGTGCCGGGCGAAGGCGATCCGGCCGGCGCAAGCTTCCTCGCCATGCCGACTGCAGCTCCGGCACTCGCCAATGCGGTGTTCCGCGTCAGTGCGGTGCGCGTGCGGCGGTTGCCGTTGATGAAGGAACTGCTGCGGTTGTTGTAAGCGCAGCGGCGCAACCGAACCCAACATCGCTCTGCATGATGTTGGGTTGCGCCCCGGATCAAGTCCGGGGCTCTACCTGGTGAACTGATCGCTGGCCGGAACCCACGAACCTGATTTGGGCGTACCCACCGGCCTGATCGGCTGCGGCAAGGGTTTCAACGGCGCCGTGGGCGATGGCGGACAATTCGGCGGCATCGGGCCACCACTCACGCGCGCCGCCGCGCATTCGGCGCTGTTATCCAGCACCACCGGTGCGGCAGGAGCAGGCGTGCTTGCCGCTGCAGCCGTTTCGCTCTTGGGGATGGATGCGTTCTGCGTGGGCAGGTTCAGGCGGTCGTAGATCTTCTTGTCCAACGGTTGCGCCGGCGGATCGGGATTGTGGCAACTGAACAGCGCCGAAGGCAGCAACGGCATCACGCCGCATTCGATGCGCACGCCCTGCGGCAGGTTGAAGGTGTGCTTCACCGTGGTCTTTTCGACCGCATGCCGCAAGGCGGTATCGACCGAGCTCTCGCCTTCGGGCGTCCAGTATTTGTCGAAGCGCGTCGCCTTGTAGCGCGGCAGGTTGGTGTTGTGCGACATGATTTCCGTATCGCCGCGCGGCTTCATCTGGATATACGTGCCGTTCGGCGTGCCTGGCGTACCGCCGCCCTGCTCGCCCGCCGTGTTGTTGCCGGTGCCGATCGACGACGACGGCTGCGTGCCCTGCCCGGCGTTGTTTTCCGTCTGCGACTGGATCACGCCGTTGGGTTGTCCCGGATTGCCGGTCTCGCTGCCTTGCGGCGTGGCGTTGGGTGCGGTGCTCGCGCTCGCGTTGCCTTCGCTGGCGGCGGCGCTCGATGGCGATGGATTGGGCGAGGACGTCGCTGCGGCTTGTTGCTCGCTGCTGGGCGACGTCGAGGGTTTGGATTCGTTCTGTGGCGTGGTCGGCGTCGGCGAAGGCGCCGGGCTCGATTGCGGACGCAGCGAAACCTCCGGCACCGCCAGCTTGGGCGCTTCGATGTTCAACGCCGGCGCCGAAGGCGTAACGCTCGGCGCCGGCGCGGCAACCGGCGTCACCGGCACGGGCGCAAGTTGCGGTTGTTCCTGCGGACGCGCGACGGGGCCGACCACCTGCTGCGATACCTGCGGCACGCTCGGCGCCGCCAACGGCGTGGCCGATGGCTGCAGGTTGACCGTGGGCGCCACCTGCGCCGGCAAGGGAATCGGCTGCAAGGATGGCGACGGCGGCGCCGCCGTCGCGGTGCTGGGCTGGACCGCCGCCACCGTCGGCATGGGCGGCGGCGTCAACGATGGTTTTTCCACCGCGATCTGTGGCGGCGTCACCGTCGGCGCCAATTGCGCCGGCTGGGTAGGCAAGGCCACCGACGGCAACGGCGACATCGGCTGCGTACCTTCCGGCTGCGCCTTGCGCACCGGCTCGGGCTGGAACGCTGGTGGCACCGGTTGCGGCGCCTGTACGGCCTGCAGCGACAGCGTCGCGGGCGGCAGGCCGCTGGGTGTCGGTTGTTCGACCGGCGGCGCCGACGGTTTGGGCAACGTGATCGGCGGCAACGGCGCGGCCGGCGCCTGGGCTTTTTCCGCGGCGGGCGGCTTGGCCTGCGCCACCACCGGTTCCTGCTTGGGCGCGGGCACCGGCGGCTGCGCTACCGCGGCCACTGGTGCGGCGGTGGAGGTTTCATGCGTGGCGTGCGTCACCTGCGAGGTGTTGCCGCGATGCGTGGGGCCATGCTCCTTGGGCGGCACACCGCGCACGGGCGGCGGCGGTGGCGGCTGCGGCTTGTTCTGGATCAGGCGCACCAGCAGCGCATTGCCCTTCGGTTCCGGCGGTGGCGGCGGAAGGTCGTACGGCGAACCGAAGATCATCGTAAGCAGCACCACCAGGTGCACCAGGATGCTGCCGACAAGCCCGATCAATTTCAGCAGGCGATCGCGCGGCCGATCCTGCCTGCGCCGCCGATACACCAGCGCCCACGTCGCCGCATCGCGCGGCGACTTGATCATCAGCACCTGCTGGGGCGGTTTGGGTTTATCGGGAGACGGCGGCGACATGGGCGCCAGTGTAATGGCGGACGCGCTTTTTTCTTCGTCCACCGGCACGCGGCCGTAGGCGGAAATGCCAACCCGAGCAGTGTGCGCGGAGCGATCTGCCAGACCATCGAGCGGATTCCCGTAGGTTGGGTTAGCGCAGCGTAACCCAACGATACCGCGCGAACGTTGGGTTACGCTGCGCTAACCCAACCTACGCAGTTTGTCTCACCGTGCGGCAGCCGATGCGATGCCACATCCCTGGGCAACCTCATGCAGCCAATACCTCGTCACGCACGTAATGAAGGCGTATGACCGCAGGACCCTTGCCTGGCTCGAAATGACAATGCACCGCATCGCGCACGTTCTGGCGCAACGCTTCTACCGTTTCGGCCTGAGTAAAGATCGACTCGCCCAGTGCACGCGCCGAATAACCGCCTTCGGCAGCTTCTTCGATCAGAAATACGATTTCGCTCATGATGGTCTCCGGGCGTTCTGACCTGATGGTACTGCCGAAACCGCGAACGGATTCTCGTAGGTTGGGTTAGCGCAGCGTAACCCAACGATACCGCGCGAACGTTGGGTTACGCTGCGCTAACCCAACCTACGATCCTACGATCCTACGATCCGGCGCGCTTCTTTTCCGCATCCACGGCGCGCGTTGGCGTATCGACTGGACATCCATAA
>CBJMMB010000093.1:0-15154 GCA_966430775.1 uncultured Dyella sp.
GCTCCCGGGTGCTTTCGAAATTGCGTTTACGCTGGTATTCCCGAAGGGTCACGGTGGCTCCGTTGGTGTACGGCGCGCGCATGCCGTCAACGGTAACTTGCAACGGCATATGTCAAGGACAGGGCAACTGAATGTGACCAGGATGTTTGGCGAGCCTTAATTGCTTGCCGTGATCGACCTCCTCGCTTCTAACTTAGGTTCGTATCGATGCCATTTGAAACGGATCGTCATTCCGGCCTTCGCCCATTGCTGTCCGGGGAAAACGTGAATCGTTAAAGGAAACGCGCGGCGCATGATACGAATGCGCGATTTTTGCCTGCAAATTCAGGCTGCCGAGTCGTCATTCCAGCGAAAGCTGGAATCCAGTGTCTTTCACGCTCTGCAAGTCGCTGGATCCCAGCTTTCGCTGGGATGACGAACGTTTTAGCCATTTTGCAAGACATGCAGACACTTTCCCCGGACAGCAGTGGGCGAAGGCCGGAATCCATGCTTCGTATTGGCGATGGATTCCGGCCTTCGCAGGAATGACGTCGGAGCGGAGAAAAGTCTTGCGACAAGCGTTAAGTTGGCAATTTATGCAAGTTTCTCCGCAAGCTTGCGCGCATCGAACGGCGCTTTCACCTTGGTGTCGTTATCGAAGTAACAATAGATGTCGCGGCTGGCGCGCTTGCGCGGTGGCGTATTGCTGCAGCGTGTAGCGTCTTTCGGTTCGGTTCCGCGTCGCCATGCATCGATATGCCTGCACCAGCGATTCAGCGCCGCGTTGGTATAGCCGCTGGCGTACAACTCCTTGTCGCCATGCAGGCGCATATACACAAAGCTGGCGGTGACATCTTCCAGGAACGGCCACTTGCCGGCGGTGTCCGCCACCACCAGCGCCACGCCATGGCGGCGAAGCTGCGCAATGAAGGTTTCGGTGACGAAGCTGCTATGGCGCACTTCCATGGCGTGCCGTATCGAACGCTTGCGGTCGGCCTTGACCAGCGCCTTGGCGATGGTGCGGTCGTGATCCCTGGCCATCGCGGCGAGCGTTTCGCTATCGTGCGGCAGTTGCGAAAAGAAGGTTTCCAGCCGCTCCTCGTCGTAGCGAAAGCTGGGCGGAAGCTGCCACAGGATCGGGCCGAATTTTTCGCGCAGCGCCAGTACGCCGGAAGCGAAGAAATTGGCCAAGCCCTGCTCGGCGTTCTTGAGTCGATGGATATGCGTGATGTAGCGCGGCGCCTTTACCGCGAAAACGAAACCGCGCGGCGTTGCTTCGTACCAGCGTTGGTAGTTGGTCGGATTTTGCAGCGAATAGAAGCTGCCGTTGATTTCGATGGTGTTGAACTGGCGCGAGGCATAGTGGAGTTCTTCGCGCTGGGGCAGGTCTTCGGGATAGAACACGCCGCGCCAGGGAGCGTAGCGCCAGCCGGAGATGCCGATGCGGGTTTTGGCCATGTGAGAGCTCCGTCACTAGCCGGGAGTGCTGGTCTGCCACATCGTCATTCCGGCGAACGCCGGAATCCAGTTAAAAATGCGGTGCGCAGCACTCGGTATAAAACGGTTTTGTGTGCTTCGCACGACGTATTCAAACTGGATTCCGGCGTTCGCCGGAATGACTGAGAGGAGGATATGCGGATCTTCGTTCACATCAGCTCGCCTTGCGCCGCGCACCGCTCTTCTTCGCAGCCTTGCCTTTCTTCGTCGCCTTGCGCGCAGGCGTCTTCTCCCTGGTCTTCGCCGGCGTACGCTGCTTGGTGTCGATGCTCTTCTTGAGCAGCGCCATGAAATCGACCACGTTGGTAGCCGCTTCGGCTTCCTCGGCCTCGGGCTCTTCGATGGAGGCCAGGGCGCCCTTGGACTTCATGCGTTTTTCGATTACCTGGCGCAGGCGGTCGCGGAAGTCGTCCTTGTATTCGTCGGGTTGCCACGCGCTGGTCATCGATTCGATCAGCTGTTCGGCCATCGACAGCTCGCGCTCGCTGATGCGGTAGTGCTTGATGTCTTCGGAAGGAATGGAAAACTCCTCGGCGTCGACCAGCTCCTGTTGAAAACGCATCAGCACCAGGATCAATGCATGCTCGCGGGGGATCACGGCGGAAAGGTATTCGCGCGTGCGAATCACTACCCTGGCGATGCCGACCTTGCCGGTGCGCTTGAGTGTTTCGCGCAACAGCACGTAACCCTTCTCGGCTTTCTTGCCGGGCACCAGGATATACGGCTTTTCGAAATACTCGGGGCCGATGTCCGCCGCCTCGACAAAGGCTTCCACTTCGACCGATTCACGGTTTTCGCTGGAGGCGGATTTGATGTCTTCCGGTTCGAGCACGACGTAATTGCCTTTCTTGTACTCGAACGCCTTGACGATTTCCTTCCACGGCACTTCCTCGCCGGTTTCGGCATTGACGCGCTCGTAGCGCACCGGCGCCTTGTTGCGGCTGTCCAGCATGCGGAAGTGCAGGTCGGTGCCGCGTTCGCCCGACATAAGGGAGACGGGCACGTTGAGCAGGCCGAAGGTGAGATTGCCAGTCCAGATGGGGCGTGCCATGGCTGCCTCCGCCTCGGGAAAGGATCTACTTTATTCCGGATGACGCGTGATGCCGGCGACAAATGCGCGTGGTCAGGCCTCGTGCTGCAGCGAGCCGGTAAATACCGCGCAGGCCTTGCCGGTGCAGATGCTGATGGCGCGCAACACGTCCTGCTTGCCGTAGGGCTTGCGCAGCATGGTCATGTCTTTCTGGCAGGAGGACGCATGCGTATCCCAGTCGCCCGAGGCCAGGATGTAATGCCCATCGGGCAGGCGCCGGCGCAGTTCCTGCGCCAGGGCCATCATCGCCGGCCAGCGCCAATGGGGCAGGTCCATGAATACCACGTCGATATCCGGATGCATGCGCGTAACCCGCAACGCGTCGGTGGGCCCGAAAGCCTGGGATACCTCGTGACCTTCCTTCCTCAGTGCATGCTGCAGCAAGTCGCGAGTATCCAGATCGTCCTGGACGAGCAGCACGTGCATCCTCGCCTCCGTTCAACACGGCGTCCTGCAATTCCCCCTTTAGCATCTTTCACTTAGGCGGTGACCCGGGTGTGAAAAGAAAATGTCGTAGATGTGTCAGCGTGTGCTTCAGCCTGCCTGCCCGCTGGACGCGAACGGCGGTTTTGCGAACCAAATCGCGACCATGGCGAACAGGAAGATCAAGCTGAAGCACCAGAACACATCGTTAATGGCCAGCGTGGCGGCCTGATTGTTGAGCACTTGATTGAGCGCCGCGTACACCGAGCCGTCCTTCAAGCCCAATGCCTGGATACGGGCCAACCCTTCGGTGGTGGCGCGCGCATCCGTATGCGTGTGCTCGCTGAGCACGGCGTGATGGTAGATGCTGCGGTGGGAATACAGCGTGGTGCTCACCGCCGTGGCCACGCTCATGGCGATGGTGCGAAAGAAGTTGGCCAGGCCCGATGCGCTGGCGACTTTCGCCGGCGGCAGGCCGGAGAGGATCACCTGGTTCACCGGCACGAAGAACAGCGCAATGCCGCAACCCATCAGCATGCGCGGCAAGGCCAGTTTGAAATAGCTCACGTCCGCGTTGTAGTGGGCCATCCAGTACGAGCAACTGGCGAAGATCGCAAAGCCAGTGGTGATGATGATGCGCATGTCGACCTTGTGTTGGAACTTGCCCACCAGCGGCGACATGAAAATGGCCGGGATGCCGATCGGCGCCACCGCAAAACCGGCCCAGGTGGCGGTATAGGACATCACCTGCTGCACCCAGTTGGGCATCACCACGGTGCCGCCGAAGAAGGCGAACATGCCGGTGAACAGGCACAGCACGCCGACGGCGAAATTGCGGCGCTTGAAGAGATAAAGATCCACCACCGGCTGGTCGTGCATCAGCTCCCAGGCGATCAGGAAAGTGAGGCACACCAGCGAGATCAATCCGAGCGCGAGGATCATCTTCGAATTGAACCAGTCGTAGTCGTTGCCGTTGTCGAGCATGAATTGCAGCGAACCCACGCCGACGGCAAGCAGGAACAGGCCCAGGCCGTCCACCTTGACGATGGAGGTTTTGCTTTCCCGATTGCGCAGCAACATGTAAGTGATCAGCAGCGCGAAGGCGCCGACCGGTATGTTGATGAAGAAGATCCACGACCAGCTGTAGTTGTCGGTGATCCAACCGCCGAGTATCGGCCCGAAGATCGGCGCCACCACCACCATCATCGCCCACAGCGCCAGCGCGATCGGGCGTTTGTCCGGCGGATAGTTGTTGAGCAGCAGCGTTTGCGAAAGCGGCACCATCGGGCCGGACACGGCGCCCTGGCACAGCCGGAACACGATCAGCATGCCCATGTTCGCCGACAGCCCGCACAGGCTGGAGAACACCACGAACAGCAGCACCGAAAACGCGAACGTGCGCACCTCGCCGAAACGCCGCGCAATCGAGCCGGTGAGCGGTTGCATCACGGCGCTGGCCATGGAATAGGCGCTGATCGCCATGGTGCCCTCGGTGCGGCTGACGCCGAGATTGCCGGAGATGGTGTAGACGGCCACGTTGACGATGGAAATATCCAGCACTTCCATGAAGGTGGCCAGCGATACGCCGGCGGTGAGCAGCACCAGTGCGCCGCCGGTGAGAGGTGGTTTGGAGGATGCGTCAGGCATGCGTTGCTTCCGCCTGTCGATGCCTGGCCATCTGCGAGAGGCACGAGCTTGTCCGATCGTCATTCCGGCGAACGCCGGAATCCAGTTTAAATATGCTGTGCGAAGCACACGGGATATATATGTTGAGTGCTACGCACAACATGTTTGTCCTGGATTCCGGAGTTCGCCGGAATGACGTTGAGGTACAACGGGTCCTTTCGCGGAAAGGACAGGATTTCACGGTGTATACACCGTATTGGCGCGGATGATCGCCTCGGCCTTCTCGTCCGCTTCCTTCACCTCGCGCTCGTATACGTCGGTGCTCATCAGCGGCTTGTTGCGCACCTGCGTCTGCAGCATGGTGCCGCGGTGGTCGTGCGTATCCACCTTCACGTAGGTGGAAAGGCCGATCATCAGCGGATGTTGCTGCAGTTCCTTTGGATCCAGCGAGATGCGCACCGGCAGGCGCTGCACCACCTTGATCCAGTTGCCGGTGGCGTTTTCGGCCGGCAGCAGCGAGAACGCGCTGCCGGTGCCGGCGTTGAAGCCCACGACCTTGCCGTGATACGTCGCGTGCGAATAGATGTCGGTGGTGATCTCTACCGGCTGCCCGATGCGGATGTCCTGCAACTGGGTTTCCCTGAAGTTGGCGTCTATCCATAGGTCCGACAGCGGCACGATGGTGAGCAGGTCCTGGCCGGGCTGTACGCGCTGACCCACCTGCACCTGCCGGCGCGAGGCGATGCCGTCGATGGGCGAGACGATCGCATCGCGACTGCTGTTGATCCACGCATTGCGGAATTGCGCACGCGCCTGCACCACCGCAGGGAACGTGCGCACGTCCGTGCCGTCCACTTGCGCATGCGCGGCGGATGCCTGGCGTTCGGCCTGTTCCAGCGCGGCGTGGGCGGCGCGCATCTGTCGGCCGGCGTTATAGGCTTCTTCCTTGGATACGGCGTTCGCGCCGACCAGGGGAAAACGCCGCTGGTATTCGTCGCGCTGCGTTTCGTATTGCGCGCGCCGTTGCACCACCGCGGCATCCGCTTCGGCGGCTTGTTCCAGCGCTTGCTGCGCATTGCGCACGGCCTGGGCGAGCTGGCCTTCCGCGTTCATCAGCGTGACTTGCGCATCGGCAGGATCCAGGCGCAGCAGCACCTGGCCGGCATGCACCCGTTCGGTTTCATCCACCGCAATTTCCACCACCGTGCCCGGCACGCGCGGCGAGATGGTGACCAGATTGCCGCGCACGTAGGCATCGTCGGTGGTTTCGCGCTTGCTGAAGACGAACAGGTACAGCAGCAGCCAGATCAGCCCGGCGAGCACGAACACGCCGGCAATGATGGCGATGACGATGATGCGCTTGCGCTTCTTCTTGCGTTGCTGCTCCGGATCCTTGTCGCCGTTCTGCTGCTTGTTCTCTTTGCCTTGGTCCTGTTTCTTGTCGCCCTCGGACGGCTTGTCGGCTTTTTCGTCCTTCTCGTCGCCGTACTTGTACAGATACTTGTAGCGGTACCTGTATTCGCTGGGACGTTCGTCCTGGTGCTCGCTTTCGTGGTGAGGACTGTCGTCGTGAGGACTGTCGTGGGAACTCATTGCGAAGCGTCCTGTGCAGTGGCGCCGCCGACGGGTAGGGCCGGCACGTTGGCATCGTGGTAGCCGCCGCCGAGCGCGTAGATCAAGCCGAGATGGGTGGCCAGCAACTGGCCGTTGAGCTGGACTTGCGCATCGCGCTGCTGGTCGAGCTGCAATTGCAGGCCGAGCCAGGTGCGGTCATCGTCCAAGCCTTGGCGGCGGCGTCGGTCCGCGCGCCGGTTCTGCGAATCGACGTCGGCAAGCTGGCGCTCGATTTGTGTTTGCTCAGCATGCAACTGCTGCAAGGTGGCGATCTGTTCGGCGACGTCGTGCGCCGCCTGCACCACGGTGCGGTTATAGGAAGCGACGGCTTCGTCCAACTGCGCCTGCTGGCTTTCCAGTTGCGCCTTCAGGCGCCCGCCGGAAAAGATCGGCAAGCTCATCGATGCGCCGACATTGCCGAGCAAGGCGTTGGCGCGCATGCCGGAGCCGAGATTGGGATACAGGCGCAGGTACGCGCCGAGCGCCAGCAGGCTTACGTCCGGATAGTAGGCGGCGCGCGCCGAATCGATGCCTTTTACGGACGCCTCGATCTGCCAGCGGCTGGCGACGATGTCCGGCCGCCGCGCGATCAATTCCAGCCCTGCGTAGGGCGGTATGTCGGCATCGGTGGCGGGAAGCGCATAGGCCTGCAACGTGCCCAAGGCTTGCGCGGATACGCCGGCCACCGCGGCGAGCTGCGCCACGTCCAGCGCGCTGGCGCCTTCCAGCGACGCCTGGTTGCGCAACTGCTCGGCCACTTGTGCGTCGGCGCGGTCGAGCATCTGCGGATCGTCCAGACCCGCGTGCACGCGCATCGCTTCCAGTGCGCGATATGCCGACGCATGCTGCGCTGCCTGCTTGGCAAGCGCGAGCCGCGCCTGCTGGCTTTGCCAGTCGAAGTAGCTGCGCGCGACGCTGTAATGCAGCGAATTGGCCGCCATCGCGCGTTCGGCCTTGGCCGCATTGGCCTGGCCGATCGCCTGCGCCACGGCAGCCTTCTGCTTGCCCCATAGATCCAGATCCCAGGTGAACAGCGCAGCGCCCAGGCCATCGTTGGCCCAGTGATGCTTGGGACTGATGTGGATGCTTTGTGAGCTAGCGGCGGCGCCCGCCGGCATGTGGGTATCGATCTTGCTGTACGCATGCGCGGCGTCGAGATAGCCGCGCACTTGCGGATTGAGTTGCGCCTCTTGCGCATCGACCGCACGCTGTGCGGCGGTGTAGCGTGCTTGAGCTTGTTCCAGATCGGGCGAATCGCGGGTGGCCAGGTCCATCAGGCGATCGAGTTGCGGATCGTGGTAGCGCTTCCACCATGCGTCCTGCGGCCAGCTTCCGTTTCCGGTTGGCGTACCCGCCAGCGGCGCCTGTTCCTGCGGCGCAAACTGCGGCGGTCGCGCTGGCGGCGCGCAGGCCGCGATCAACGAAACACCGAGAAGAAGCGGGCATCCGTGCCGCCAGCGGCCGCGTATCCGTTGCGGCGTTGGCATGTCTTCCACCATGAGTCCACGCACTGCTACGGCTTGCTCTCCGATGTCCGGAGAGGGGGAGGGGGTATGTAGCCTGCATGCGCGTGGTGATGATGTGATTTGCGGCATTCACGCGGTCGCGTGTTTTTGCGGCGTCCTTGTCATGAAGATGGCATTCGAAACGGCGGATGCGAAAACAAATGAACCATTTCCACGATGTCTCCATCACGGCGATCTCATTTTCACTTCATAAAAACCGCCAACATCGCATCGTGCACGTCTGGCGGCGAGCTTCCGCAGCGATTCAAAGAGGCGACCTCGGCATGCAGATCGATCACAAATGCGCGTACGGCCCCTGCCAATGCAAGGTGCCTGAAGCCGGGCAGTATTGCAGCGACCATTGCAGTCAGGCCGACAAGCTGCGTGCGGAAGGTACGCAATGCAGTTGCGGACACGAAGAGTGCAAGGCCGCACAAGGCGTCTGATTTTTCTTCCTCATTTTCTTTCCGATCCCGGCATGGCTTCCCAGCTCGATCAGCAATGCATCGATACCCTCCGTTTTCTGGCCGTGGACATGGTGCAGAAGGCGGACAGCGGACATCCCGGCTTGCCGCTCGGCGCGGCGCCGATGGCGTACGTGTTGTGGGATCGCTACCTCAAGCATCATCCGGGTAATCCGCAGTGGGCCGATCGCGATCGTTTCGTGCTTTCCGCGGGCCACGGTTCCGCATTGCTGTATGCGCTGCTGTTCATGACCGGCTACGGCCTTACGCTGGACGACATCCGCCAGTTCCGCCAATGGGGCAGCAAGACGCCCGGGCATCCGGAGCGCGGGCACACGCCGGGCGTGGAAGTGACCACCGGTCCGCTGGGGCAGGGCTTCGCCAATGCGGTGGGCATGGCCATTGCAGAGGCGCAGCTTGCCGCGCGCTACAACCGCGAGCCGTACAAGATCATCGACCATCACACCTATGTGCTCGCCAGTGACGGCGACCTGATGGAAGGTGTCGCTTCCGAAGCGGCTTCGCTGGCGGGACATCTGAAGCTGGGCAAGCTCATCTGTTTCTACGATGACAACAACGTGACACTGGCAGGCAGCACCGCGGTGACGTTTTCGGAAGATCGCATCGAGCGCTTTCAGGCCTATGGATGGCATACCGCCACGGTGGAGGACGGCAACGACCTTGCCGCGATCGACACCGCGTTGAGCCAGGCGCGTTTGGAAGTGGCACGTCCTTCGCTGATTCGGGTACGCACGCATATCGGTTTCGGTTCGCCCGCGCAGGACAGCTACAAGGCGCACGGCTCGCCCCTGGGCGCAGAGAACGTGCGCAAGACCAAGGAGAAACTGGGCTGGCCGGTCGAGCCCGATTTTCTGGTGCCCAACGACGTGCTGATGCATATGCGCAAGGCGACGGCACGCGGCGAGGATTGGGAAACCGAATGGATGCAGCGCCTGCAGGATTACCAGAGCCATTACCCGGAGTTGTTCCAGGAACTGGACACGCGCCTGCGCGGCGCCTTGCCGCCCGGCTGGGATGCGGACGTGCCGGTGTTCGCGCCGGATCAAAAAGGCCTCGCCACGCGCGAATCCTCGGGCAAGGTGATGAATGCCCTGGCGCCGAAGCTGCCTGCCTTGATGGGCGGTTCGGCGGATCTGGATCCTTCCACCAAGACGGCCTTGAGCGAGTTCGGCGATTTTCGCCCGCCGCGCACGGGTGAAACCGATGCGCACGATTCGGCCGAGGAGCACGGCGATTACACCGGCCGTAACATCCATTTCGGCGTGCGCGAACACGCGATGGGTTCGATCGTCAACGGCCTAGCGGCGCACGGCGGTTTCATCCCCTACGGCGCAACCTTCCTGGTGTTTTCCGATTACATGCGCCCGCCGATCCGCCTGGCCGCCTTGATGGGCCTGCACCTGGTGCACGTGTTTACGCACGACAGCATCGCGCTGGGCGAAGACGGGCCGACGCATCAGCCAATAGAGCAGCTGGCCAGTTTGCGCGCGATACCGAATGCGATCGTGATTCGTCCCGCCGATGCGAACGAAACGGCGGTGGCGTGGAAAGTGGCGGTGGAAACGCGTGATCGTCCCGTGCTGCTGGCGCTGAGCCGGCAGAAACTGCCCACGCTGGATCGCAAACGCTATGCATCCGCCGAGGGCCTGCGCCAGGGCGCTTACGTGCTGTCCGATGCGCCGGGCGGCAAGGCTGCGCTGATCCTGATCGCCAGCGGTTCGGAGGTGCCGTTGATCGTGCAGGCGGCCGAACGGCTGCGCGAGGAAGGCATTGCCGTGCGTTGCGTATCGATGCCCAGCCACGAATTGTTCGAGGCCCTGCCGCAAAGCGAACGCGACAAGGTGCTGCCGCCGTCGGTCGGCGCTCGCCTGGCGGTGGAAATGGCTGCGACGCAGGGCTGGGAGCGCTATGTCGGCGCGCAGGGCGCCATGCTGGGCATCGACCGCTTCGGCGCCTCCGCGCCGGGCGAAACGGTGGTGCGCGAATACGGATTTACGGTTGACCGGGTATGTACGGCGGCCCGGGCGCTACTTGGGCACAGACGGGAGACGGCACAGATGCGATGAAGCTCCATTCAGTTAAAACCCCTATTTGCGGGGCGAACAGGGCGGTTTGTCAGCATCCATTCGGTTTTTCAAACGGGACGTTGACAATTACTCCACAAAGCCTTGCATACAAGTGGATCAAGGTGAGGCTGGTAATCGTTAAGTGAGATGCACGGCCCAGTCCGTGGGGATGCATGAAGGCGGTTACGGCCCATTCGGCCAAGACGCGAAACATCACATGTCACGTCAGGAGAAAATCATGAATCGCACGGCACTTGGTATCGCAGTCGCCTGTATTGGCTTGGCCATTGGCGGGTGCAACAACAACCCCAACAACGGCGGCGGCGAAGCCCCGGGCAATCCGTCCACCGCCGCGGCCCCGGCCGCACCGGCCAATCCGCCGCCGGCGCCTGCGCATACGGCCATGACGCCGCCGTCCAGCAGCACGGCAGCCAATCCGGCAGCTACGCCGGCTACGCCGTCGACGGCCGGCCACTAAGCGACCAACCATCGCGCGCCGATGCACCTTCTCCCATGCGGAGGAGGTGCGTCGGCGTGTGTGCATGCATATGTCGGGCCCAACGAGATGAGGCCGCAGGAAGCATCCTTCGCTTCCCGCGGCCTCCGTCCACGGCTCTGTTCGCGCTGGCTGTTTGGCGCGGCGAGGGCAGCGTGCGGCATGGCGTGTAACGCGTGCGGCTGTGCCGGGTGAGGGCGGTCGTCATGTGCGTGAATGGGCGTGCTTGTTTCCCGTCGACCTGGTTGGCGTCGAATCTCAACGTGTTGGAATGCGCCCCCTCCCCTACGTGCAGTAGGGGAGGGTTGGGGTGAAGCAATCTCGCGGGAAATTCAAGTGATGCGCAAGCTCGTGCAACCCCACCCCAGCCCTCCCCCCGGATCAAGTCCGGGGCAGGCTCTGCAAGCAGGGGAGGGAGTCCATCATTCGCACGGTTGAGATTTGACGTGTTAGCCGATCAAAAGCACCTACAAACAACCGCATCGCATTAAGCCCCGCAAAAAAATTTTTACCTCATATCTGCCACCGCTGAACGGCCAGGCGTTCACCATCAGCGTTCCAAGCCAGCACAATCAGTTCCACGCGGGGAGGCCGCTCATGAACGCAGACGACGACATCAGCATCCTCACGGGCCTGGTGGGCGCGACGCTGGATAGTGCCCGGCATTACCGCAAAGTGGC
Organism: uncultured Dyella sp.; assembly: GCA_966430775.1. Taxonomy (GTDB): domain Bacteria; phylum Pseudomonadota; class Gammaproteobacteria; order Xanthomonadales; family Rhodanobacteraceae; genus Dyella_B. The sequence continues at coordinate 11,462 of CBJMMB010000093.1, forward strand.
GGGCAGCATCGGCAATCCGCGCATTCGCGCCATGTTCGAACAGCTTTCCGCGCAGCGCCGGAACGTCGCCCGCGTGTTGCAGAACCGGCTGGAGGCGATCAGCAGCGACCCGTTGAAGAAAGGCCTGTCTTCGATCCGCGCGCCGCACGTGTTCGGCAACCTTTGCCATGCGATGGATTATGGCTACAGCGCACTGGTGGACGAAGTGGAGCGCAGCGAGGAACACGTCAAGGCGAAGTATGAGTACGCGCTGGAAAACGGACGGCTGTCCTGGTTCTCGCGCACGGTGGTGCAGAACGCCTATGCCTCGGTGCGCGAAGGGTCCGACGAGATGCTTGCGCTGAAGCGCTACCCGCAGGCCGCGCAGGTGCACAGCGAGCGGCTCGAGCAATGGTGAGCCAGGGATGTTCTGATCTATTCCGGCATGGGGGCGTGGAATAGATCAGAGCATCCCTAGCGATACGGCGCGACGTGGGGCGTGGGTGGCCGTGCCTCTTTGTGATGTGCAGCACGGTACGCCCCGGCCAGGATGATGGCCGCCAGCAGCAGCACGAACACGATCCAGCCGATTCGTTTCAACATGGAGGGCAGCAGGTGGGGCCGGAACGCCAAACTAGACAGGCAACAGTCGCCCAGCCGTGAACGAATACGTTTTCTTGACGAACTGGGCAGGCCATTTTGATCTTGCTTTCACATTGCGTGCAGATGTTTTAGCTATTGTCGGCACTTCGGGTACACGTTCATTATTCGTTGCGTTGACACCGCATACGTTCGACAAACCGCCGGCGACCGGCATTGAAAATCGGGTGGGGATGGCATGAAGACTGTTCTGCTCGTTGATGACAATCGTGACGTGCTCGAAGTAACCGCGTTCATGCTCGAAGATGCAGGCTACGACGTCGTAGCCGCCAGCAATTCCGCGCAGGCGCTAGAGGTGGCATCCGTGCGCCCGGACATCGGTGTGGTCCTGACCGACCTCAACCTGGAGCGCGGCATGAGCGGCATCAAGATGGGCGAGACCATGCATCAGAAGGGGCTGAAGTGCCCCATGATCGTGATGTCCGGCGATGGGGAGCCGCCTGAAAACGGCCTGCATTCGTGGATGAAATACCTGGCCAAACCATTCGATCGCAAGACCTTGCTGGCGGCGATTACCGAATACGCGTAAATCTGTCTTCGATGGGGCCGGTACATCGGCTTGCCGGGCGGGGATCGCCCTAACGATCCGGAACAAGCACGCAGCGATGCACGCCTGCCACCGGTGTGATCAAAGGCTTGGCGTATGGAGCACGAATCGGCGCAAGCGCGAATTCGCCTCGGGCTCATTGGGGGATTCGTATTGCTGCTGTGCGTATGCGCGCTGGTGATCATCGCCGCATCGTCCAGCATGGACGCCGACCGGCTGGTCGAGCACTCCATGCTGGTTCGGCAAGCGCTGGAGCAGCTCATCGGCACGGTGCGCGAAGCGGAAACCGGGCAGCGCGGTTATCTGCTCACCGGCGACACCAGCTATATCGCACCGTTTCACGCGGCGAAAACCCAGTTGCCCGTACTGGAAGGACAACTGCGCCAACTCACCGAGAAAAGCCCCGCGCACCAGCAGCAACTGGACGAGCTCTACCCGCTGATCGCGGCGAAGATGGACGAGCTGTCAAGCACCATCGAACAACGCCAGGCCGGCCATCCCGGCGTTTCGTTGAATCTGGTCAAGACCAGCCTGGGACGCAACCTGATGCGCCGCATCGGCGACCTGGCCGACGACTTCGACCGCACCGAACTGGACATGCTGCATGAACGCGAGTCGACTGCGGTCGCGCAGCGCGCGTTCCTCACCACCGCAACCATCGTGCTTACGCTGCTGGCCGGCGCGCTGGGCTTCGTGATCGTGCTCAAGGCGCATCACTACGCCAACGACATGCGCCGGAAAAACCAGGCATTGCGCGAAGAGATCGAACAGCGCGAAGCGGCCGAGCTGCAATTGCGCCAATCCCAGAAAATGGAGGCGCTGGGCCAGCTTACCGGCGGCGTGGCGCACGACTTCAACAATATGCTGGCGATCATCGTCGGCAACCTGGAAATGCTGATCAAGCGCCTGCCCGAAAGCGAAGGCCGCATGCGTACCCTGGGCATGAATGCGCTGACCGGCGCACAGCGCGCCGCGGAGCTGACCAAACGGCTGCTGGCGTTTTCGCGGCAGCAGCCGCTGCAGCCCAAGTCGGTCGACGTCAATCAATGCGTGCACGATGTCTCGGTGATGCTGCGCCGTTCGCTCGGCGAGAACATCCAGATCGAAACGGTGCAGGGCGGCGGGCTGTGGCGCGCCTTCGTCGATCGGCCGCAGCTGGAGAGCGCGCTGCTCAACCTGGCGGTGAACGCGCGCGACGCCATGAAGGGCATCGGCAAGCTCACCATCGAAACGGCGAACGTTTTCCTCGACCGCAGCTATGTCGATGCGCACAGCGACGTGGCGCCGGGTCAGTACGTGATGATCGCGATCACCGATACCGGCTGCGGCATGCCTGCCGAGGTGATGAACCGCGCGTTCGAGCCGTTCTTCACCACCAAGGAAATCGGCGAGGGTACCGGGCTGGGGCTCAGCCAGGTGCACGGTTTTGTCAAACAGTCGCACGGGCACGTGAAGATCTACAGCGAACCCGGCGTGGGCACGACGGTGAAACTCTATTTGCCGCGCGGCACCGCCAACCACGACGAAGCCCCGCCACCGCCGGCGGCGGAAACCGCGGCCGATCCGCAGCGCAAGGTGCTGGTGGTGGAAGACGATGCCGACGTGCGGGAATTTGTGGTGTCCGTGCTGCAGGATCTCGGTTACGAAGCGATCGCCGCCGACAGCGCCGAATCGGCGCGCCGGATGCTCGAGCGCGATCATCAGATCAACGTGATGCTGACGGACGTGGTGATGCCGGGCGCCAACGGCAAGCAGCTGTACGACGACATCCGCGTGACGCGGCCGGAGATGGCGGTGCTGTTCATGACCGGCTATTCGCGCAACGCCATCGTGCACAACGACGTGCTCGATGCCGGCGTACGGCTGATTTCCAAGCCGTTCACGATCGACGAACTGTCACGCGAACTACGCGCCGCCATCGTCGCGCACAACACGGTGCATTGACACGGCACGCAGCCTGAACGCACTCACGCCGCAGTGACCATCGGCTCACGTTTGTCGAAAAATAATGCCGTCACCTCACGTGAAAACAGGTGGTGCCCATGAACGCACGAATGCCGGCAAGTCTTGGATTGATCGCCTGCCTGATGCTGGCGGGTACCAGCGCCGCCGTGGCGCAGAGCAACCGCAGCACGCCGCATCAGGTATGCCAGCGCGTACGCGTGCAGGACCGCCCGAAGGACAGCCACCAGATTGCAGGAACGCTGGTCGGCGCTGCTGCCGGTGGTTTGCTCGGCAATCAGTTCGGTGGTGGCAAGGGCAAGGTGTTGACTACCGCTGGCGGTGTGGTGGCGGGTGGTTATGCGGGCAAGAAGGTGCAGGAGGCGCATCAGTCGAATAATGCGACGTATCACTATGAGGAAAGGTGTTACGAGCAGCGTTAGGCAGGCGGACGTTGACCCTTCGTCACCGAACCGCCTGAGTGAGTCCCTCTCCCTCCGGGAGAGGGTGCCGAGAGGCGGGTGAGGGTTCGGGCGAAGCGCGATGATCACTTCTTGAAGCAAGCT
>CBJMMB010000094.1:0-15065 GCA_966430775.1 uncultured Dyella sp.
GCGGATGCCAGTCCTGGGTGGCGACCGTCTGCCGGAACAGGCGGCGGCGCAGCAGTTGGTCGATTCCCGGAACGATGGCGTCCCCCTCATGGCAGGCGAGCGCGCCGCCTGGCATGAAATCGGGCTGGACGTCGATCAGCACAAGCGCGGCTTGGGTGTTCATCGCGAGATTCCACAGCGGATCGGCGGCATAATGCAAGCGATCACCTCGGGGGCGCCGATGCATTACGACCAATCGTGGATGGGATACGGACTGGTGGGCGGCCTGGAAGCGGGCGGCATCAGCGCCGGCGCGGCCATACTGCTGTACCTGGTCGTGTATGCGATCGGCCATCGGCAAGGCTGGACGCCGCTGCGCATGATCGCCATCGCTTTTTTGGTTTCGCTGTTGCTGACGGCCAGCGGCGACATGTGGGACCTGGTCTATTTCAACTACGCCCGCATGGATTCCATCCAGTACCTGAAGGTGCGGCTGGCCGAGGTGCACGATCCGGACAACATCGGTTTGCGCGTGTTCTGGGAATTGATCGGCGCGCTGGTCGGCGCGTGCCTGGGCTGGCTGCTGCGTGGCGGTGACTGGCGTAGCGCCTTGCGCGGTGATTGATCCCGCGTAGGCTGGGATGAAATCCCAGCATCGAAGGTTCGGTTGATCGCTTAAAGCACCGGATCGAACAATCGCGCCACGTGCATCGCCAGGCGCCGCACGTAAGGCGAACGGCGATATTCCTCGCGAGTGATTTCCAGCGATTTGCCGAAATCCTCCAGCAGCATGCGCTCCACCTCGGCGGCGAAGGCGTGATCCACGTTGAGCGCGCCAATCTCGAAATTCAGCCGGAACGAGCGATTGTCCAGGTTCATGCTGCTGATGCACACGGTGTCGTCGTCGATCAGGATCACCTTCTGATGCATGAAACCAGGCTGGTAGCGATAGATGCGAATGCCAGCGCCGAGCGCATCGTAGGCGTGCAAGGTGGAAGCGAGAAACACCGTGAAGTGATCGGGACGCGAGGGCAGCAGCACGCGCACGTCCACGCCACGCATCACCGCCAGGCGTAGTGCCGACAGCACGGCCTGGTCGGGCACGAAATAGGGTGTGGTCAGCCATAAGCGCTTGCGCGCCGCGTTGATCGCCACCGTGAAAAACAGCGAGCAGGTTTCCTGCGGATCGGCCGGGCCGGTGGCGGCGACCAGCGTCAGCGCGTCGCCTTGCGCCGGCGCGGGCGGCAACATCGGCGGCAGTTCGCCGGTCACCCAATGCCAATCCACCGCGAAGCTGCGCTGCAGATCCATCACCGCCGGGCCGGCCAACTGCATGTGCGTATCGCGCCAGGGTGCGAGCGGTGGTTTCAGGCCGAGGTATTCATCGCCCACGTTGAGGCCGCCGAGAAAACCCACGCAGCCGTCGATCACCAGGATCTTCCGGTGATTGCGGAAATTGAGCTGGAACCGGTTCGGCCGCCGCCGCGTGGCGAACGGATAGATGGTCACGCCGCCTTGCTGCAGCGTCTCCGCGTACCGTCTGGGCAGGGCATGGCTGCCGATGCCATCGAACAACACGAAGACGCGCACGCCGGCGGCCGCGCGTTCGAGCAGTGCGCGCTGCATGCGCTGGCCGAGCGCATCGTCGTGGAAGATGAAGAACTGCATCAGGATGCAGCGCTCGGCGCCGGCGATCGCCTGGAACATCGCCTCGAACGCCATCTCGCCATCCACCAGCAGTTTCAATTGCTGGCCGGAATGAAAGGTGCCGTGCACCATCTGCGCCATTTCGCTGTAGCGCACGCACGATTCGGGAATGCTGACATGCTCGCCGCGTTCCGATGCCTGCGAAAGACGCTTGCGATGCGCACGATGCAGGGTGACATAACCCTGGAAATGGCTGCGCCCGAGATACAGGTACGGCACCAGCGTGACGTACGGCAGCAGCGACAAGCCCAGCGCCCAGGCGAATGCACCTTGCGGCGTGCGCGTGTTCATCAGCGCATGCATCGCGGCCAGGATGCCGGCCAGGTGCAGCAGGAAGGCGAGCAGGGGGAGAAGGTGCGGAAGAGTCATGGATGCGGGTAGACCGTTCCTGCGCGCGCATGGCTTGGGTTGACGCAGCGTAACCCAAGCCCTTGGTGGCGAACATGGATGCCGCCGGATCGGGGCAACCCCTCTGCAGGGTTATTCCCGTTCGAGCAGATGATCGGCCAGTTGCCGTGCCTGCTGACGGATCTCCGGCATGGCGGTGGATTCCCACAAGGTGCCGCGCAACATCGAGCCGATGGCGAACAGGCGTGGCCACGCGCTGCCGTCGTGCAGCAGGCGGCCGTCGGGCGTGGCTTCCATGCCTAAGCCGAACGGATCGGGACGGATATGGCCGTTGGTGACCAGTTGCTGCAGCAACGGGTGCTGCGTGCGGCGCACGTCGTTGTCGAGACCGACGCTTTGCACCACCAGATCCGCATCGAGCATGCTCGCCTGTTGCCGGCTGCGAGGCACGAACGCGAGCTGCAGGCCGCGTTCGGCCAGCGTGACGCGGTCCAGGTGGCCGCTCAGTCGCTGCAGGCGTCCTTCTTCTTCCAGCTTGGCGATGGCCTGCGCCACTTGCGGCGGCAGGCGATGGCGCGAGCGTTCCCACGCCCAGCGCACATGACGCAGGAAACGTGCACGCTCCGCGCGCGGCAATTGTCCCCACAGGCCTTGCGTATGCGGACGCAGACTGTCGATCACGCGACGCCAGTCATCGGTGGTGGCGATGGCCTCGCGCAACAGATGCATCCAGGTGCGTATGTCGGGCGCGTCGCGCATGCTCTCGACCAATTCATCGCTGTCCTCGTAAGGCAGCGATGCGTTGTCCGGATGCACCTCCGGCAACAGGCCGTGACGGGACAGCGCGGTGAAGCGCGCATTGGGCCACAGCGCCGCCAGTTCGACGATGATGTCCACCGCAGTCAAGCCGAGCCCGATGATCGCGACGTGATGCGCCTGCGGATCGTGTTTCACGTCCGCCAGCAACGACCATGGCTGTGTGACGTAGCGCCCGCTGCCCAGGGCCGCATCGTCCACTTGCGGAAGCGGACGCGGCGGCAAGGTGCCGAGTGCGAGCACGGCCGCCTCGACGCGCGTGGTGGTTTCGCCCTGGAAGATGGTGACGCCGTCGTTTTCCGGCACCATCGCGTCGACTTGGTACGGCACCACGCGTACGTCGTGACCCTGGCTCTTGGCGCGGGCGAGCGCATTGGCCGTTTCGGCTTCCAGGTAATCGCCGTACCAGCAGCGCGGCAGGAAATCGGTGCCGGAGATGTCCGGATCGCGTTTTTGCATGTATTCCAGAAAACCGCCGGGGCGGCTGGCGACCATACCCATGGACGCCGCCCGCACGTTCAACAGATGACGCTCCGAACGCGTGCCGTAGGCGATGCCACGACCGAGCGTGCCGCCGCCGGTGTACCAATCCAGATGCAACGGCTGCGCAACGGGACGCTCCAGCAATTCGCTGAGCAGCGTAGCTCCCGCGGCGCCGCCGCCAATGATGGCGACGCGTCGAAACATGTCACTCCTTGGTGAAGGGGTAAATCAGGGCTTGTGTTGATATCAGACGCGAAGCGGTCCGGCAATCCGTGCGCGTTGCGGCAAGCTCAGCCAATGCGGTTCGGCGGCGACCTGCTCGTAGGTGGCGTAGTCTTCGAGATCGCCGCCGTACACGTGCAGTGTCAGCGCGGTCTCTTGTCGCGAAAGATTACGGCAGCGATGCATGTAGGGCGGATCGCTGTCGAACCACGTCGCATCGCCCGGGCCGAGCCAGTCGCGTCCGCGCAATTGCCATGGATCGGCGGTGCTGGCGCGCGACCAGGATTCCACTTCGAGCGCGCCGTACAGGCTCATCTCGATACCCCACAAACCCGCATGATCGTGCGACGGCGAGCTGTAGCCGGGCGGCCATGCCATCACCAGTACGCTGACGCCCGGATGGCCGCGGCGCGCCAGCAGCCAGCGTTCGAAACCACGACTGCGCGCACGCAGATCGTGCAGGCCATCGGCAAGCTTCTGCGCGTCGCGATGGACGATGGCGCCCAGTTCGCGCGACAGCGAGGCGAGATCAGGATTTTTTTCCAACGAACAAGCGAGCGCGATATCACGCAGGCTCTTGAGACTGTGTCGGTATGTACGCATAAGGCTCGTAAGCAGACCGGAGATAGCCGGCAGTGGACCATGCGCACCGTTAAATGGTCGTAAGGCGATAGCCGGCGACTATGACTTTCGAGGCATGAAATACAGCGTGCATCGGCCTACGCTTAACACCGACCATGGTCAGGCAGTACCGCATTTGCAGCCTTTGCAGACAAATTCTTAATCCTTTGCCGGACTGCATGCAGCGCTTTAAACCATGACGTACACGGGCGCATCCAACCGTGCACCGACGTCGGAGGAACGGACATGATCGAACTGATGGCAATCGCTTTGGTGGTGGGCGCACTGTGGCTGGTCGGCTCGTTGATCGGCCTGATCTTCAAGGTGACCTTTGGCCTGATCGGCGGCGTCTTCGGCCTGCTTGCGGGCGCGCTCGGTTTGTTTATCGGCGGCCTGGTGATGCTGCTGGTGTTGCCGCTGATCGCGCTGTCGCTGTTGCCGGTGCTGTTGCCGGCGCTGCTGTTGTTCGGTCTGGTCTGGACGATTGTCCATCTTGCGCGCAAGCCGAGCGCCGCTGTGGTATCGCGCTGAGAAAAAAGCAGGGAACGGGGCAGCACGTGGATGGATATCCACGACCCTTCCGTTCCCTGCTCGATCCCTACGCGTTACAAATCCTGCACCACGAAATCGACCGGCACGCGCGCCCACGCTTTCACCGCGTGGCCGTCCATGATCGCGGGCTGGAACAGCCAGCTCGACAGCACCTGTTCGCGCGCGCTTCTATCTAGCACCGAATAACCGCTGCTGTGCTCGACCACCACGTCGATTGGCTTGCCGGTTTCGTCCACCAGTACGCGCAGCAACACCGTGCCTTGCATGTGCATGCGCAAGGCCTGGATCGGAAAATGCAGCGGCGAGGAACGATACGCCAGCGACACCACGCCCGGCGCCATGCTGGGTGGCGGTATCACGGTTTGCGGCGGCGGATTCGGTTGCGGGTTGTCCGAGGGTTCGGTCGAAGGCGGTGCGGTGGTGACGGGCGGCGAGATCTTCGGCAGCACCGGTACATGCACCGGCACCGTGATCGGCACCGCTTTGTGCAGCGGCACCACATCGATCGGCGGTGGCGGTGGTGGAGGTGGCGGATCCCGGAAGATCTGCATGGTGGTGGTTTTGGTGGCTTGGACGACTTCGGCAAACTGCGGCGCCAACGGACGCAGCGCGAAGACCAGTGCAGCAAGGTTGAGGGTGATGGCCGCACTCAGTGCGGCAACGCGCTTCATATCCAGATCCGGATGATGCGCACGACGAACGACAGCCAGGCCTGCGGACGACATAGGACGACCTCCTGACAGAACGATGTGAGTTGTAGGCACCACCACGCCGTGTGGGGACACGGGGGGATCGCGGCGATGCGGCTTCAGCGTATGCCTGCTTTTCCGGTTTGTGCAATAGCCGTCCAAATTGCGTGAAAAAACAGCGTCCTTTTCACCGGCGGTGCACGGCCTGGCGCCGACAGTGCCCCGGCCCTGCCTACCGGGGCGAATAACAGGGATCGTGTGGGGACTTGCCCCATCGGGGAACTGGTTTGTTTCGTGCTTCACCTCGAGCGGTGAAACCCTTCGTATGCGAGGGAGCGCATTCACTCACGTTGAAGAGGGAGTACGCGAATCATGAAACCATCTACACAGCGGATAAGCTGGAAAAGCGCCTGCGCACTGGTCGTGATGGCCGTGTTCGGCGCCTGTGGCGCGGCGTTTGCGGCGGACAATGCGGCGCAGACGTTCACACCCAAAGCAGTTGGCGAATTCGAAACGAGCGTGCGTCCGCAAGGCGTGCCGACCGATTACGTCGTCACACCGAACGGCTTTTTCTCGCCGTCCTGCGTGCAACGCGTGGAAGAAGGCGAAACCCTGCATGCCGACGGCAGCATCCAAGCCGCCAACGGCCTGGTGCGCAAGCCGGCGCTTTGCACGCAGCCGCACTATCGCTTCGACGGCTCGCGCGTGGAACCCAACGGCAGTTTCTCCATGCCGCCGATCCAAGCGCGCCAGCCCACCATCAATGGCTGGGTGGAAGACGCCAATTACTCAAGTTCAGTGAACATCGGCAAGCTCGTTGCGACCTGGAAAGTGCCGAGCACGCCGACCAACCAGTCCGGACAGACCGACTATTTCTTCCCCGGACTGGAGCAGTTGCCGACCGTGCAGAGCATCCTGCAGCCAGTACTCGGCTATGGCGCCTTCAGCGGCACGGTGTGGACGCTGTCGAGCTGGAACTGCTGCGTCAGCGGTACCACGTATTACAGCGGCCCGATCAATGTGAGCGTGGGCGACACCATCCTGGGCACCACGCAATGCCAGGCGGCCAACAGCTGCAGCACCTGGAAAGTCATCTCCAAGGACGTCACCAAGAACACCAGCACCACTTTGACCACCAGCCCCTACGGCAACCTGCGCTGGGTGTTCGGCGGCGTGATGGAGGTGTACGGCGTCAGCAGTTGCAACCAGCTGCCGGCCAGTTCGCCGCTGACCTATTCGAGCATTGCCGTCTACAACACGGCCTTCACCAAGATCTCGAGCACGCCATGGGGCGCGGATTACCCGGTCGGCTCGACCTCGCCGCAGTGCAACTACAACGTATCCACCACCTCCAGCAGCGTGACCCTGAGGTACTGACCCCAGGTGCTATCAAGCTCCCTCGCCTCAGGCGGGGGAGTTTTTCTTTTTCGAAGCCCCCAAAAAAAGAACCCCGCGGGGGTGCGGGGCTGCAGGATTAACGGATATCGGGGAGGCGATATCCGTGACAGTTATCTTCCAGATAGGGAGCTTGGTGAACCGTGGAGTTCGCGTGACGGCCTTCTTCACGCACCGCATAGTGTGATGTTTGCCACAATTTCCGCGGGTCCACGCGGGAGATTGACGATGAATAGCCACCGTTTCGCCAAGAGGGCAGGGGCCTTGGCGCTGTGCCTGGCCTGGCTGGGGCTGGCGACGCCAGTCCGGGCGGCCCAGGACATCCACTGCAAGCTGCAATTTCGCCTGTCGGGCTGGTCGGCGTTCTACAAGCGGGCCGAGGGCAGCGGCACGGTCACCTGCGACAACGGGCAACGCATGCAGGTGCACCTGCGCGCCGAAGGCGGCGGCCTGACTTTCGGCAAGACCGAGATCGACGACGGGCACGGCAGCTTCACCGGCGTCTACGACATCCAACAGGTGTTGGGCCACTACGGCGGTGCCGAGGCGCATGCCGGCGCGCAGGCCAGCGCGAACAGCCAGGTGGTGACCAAGGGCAACGTATCGCTGGCCTTGACCGGTAAAGGGCGGGGCTGGAACCTGGGCGTGGCGTTCGGGGCGTTCATCATCGAACGCTAGACATCCGTCGCCCCGGCGAACGCCGGGGCCCAGCGACTTTCATTGCTAGCAAAGCCGCTGAACCCCGTTTTGCAGGAACGCGTTACTGCTTCTGCGCCGGAATGAACTGCGTACGCACCGCTTCGGCCATCTGCTCCGGCGGCAGCACACCCTGGCCGATGATGAAGTCGTTGAACGCCTGGTGGTTGAACTTGTTGCCCAAGGCCAGTTCGGTCTGCAGGCGCAACTGCTGCAGGTGCATGTAGCCGTAGAAATACGCCGTCGCCTGGCCGGGGCTGTTGAAGGTGTAGCGATCCAGTTCCTGGCGCGTCATCGCTTCGGACAGGCCCACGTCGTAACGCAGTACATCATGCGCGCGCTCCTTGCTGATCAGGCCGAGGTTCAACATCGGATCGAGGAAGGCGCGTGCCGCACGCATCAAACGAAGCTGCAGCGTGACGAACTGCCCGGCCGGTGGCTCGTACGGCAGCATTTCGCCTTCCGAATACAGCGCCCAGCCTTCCACGTTCACGCTGTTGAAGGCGAACAGGCTGCGCGCCAGCGAGACGCCACGCTCGACCATCGCCGCGTATTGCAGCTCATGGCCAGGGCGACCTTCGTGCGCGGTGAGCGACCAGGCGGCGGCCTTGTAAGTGAAGTCGTCATACGCATCCGAGCCGCCATTGGCGGAAGGATTGCCCATGGTCAGCACGAAGGTGCCGCGTTCGCCATGGTTGTTGATCAGTGGCGGTGGATCCATGTGCGGTGCAGGCGTGGAGGCCGCCTCGGCTTCGGAAGCCACATGGATCTGCATCTCGCGCTGCGGCAGGGTCACGATGTGTTCGCGGCGGATGGTGTCTTCGATCTTGCCGATCACTTCGTGATACCACGGCATCACCTGATCCTTGCCCAGCTGCTGCTTCTTGAGCGCCTTGAGCACGTCGCGATAATCGGTGGAGGAAATGCCTTCCTCCTTGGCGACGACCGGCGCCATCATCTGCATCGCCTGGCGCACTTCCGAAAACTCCATCTGCGCCTGCTTGATCAACTCTTCGGGGGCAATGTCGATGCCGGTGCTCTTGAGGTTATAGGCGTACAGCGGTTCGGGCAGGCGGAAATCGGTACGCTGGCGCGGCACGATGGTCTTGCGCACCCATGCGTCGTAGTCCTTGAGCTGCGCATCCAACGCATCGAGTGCGGCCTTGGCCTGCGCATCGTCGAGTTTGTATTTCTCGAACAGCTGCCGCACACCTTGCGCATAGCGCTGGCTGTTGGAGAGCTGCTGGTCGACGTTGCCCTTATAAGGCCCAAGCAGATGGGTGTCGGCCAGGCGCGCCGTGGTCTGCGCTTCGGCCAGCTGCACTAACGGCGTGCAGCCGGGCGCCTTGCCCACGTAGCATTCCAGGCGCTTGAGCGCGTTCGGCCGACGCTTGGCATCCACCTCGTCGCGCAGCAGCGCGAATTCGCCATTGAAAATAAGCTGGCCCATGTCCTGGTAGGGCAACATGTATTTGTCGTTGAGGTCGATGCCTTCGATCGACAAGCCCGCCGACTTGATCATGATCTGCAGATCCTGGCGAACGTTCGGATCCTTCTCCGCGGCCAGTTTGGCTTCGAGCTTGCGCTTGGCTTCGACCAGCGCCTTGCGCTGCCGTGCGTCGGCATCGGGCTTGAAGTCGCTGACCTTGTCGTCGTAGCCGGTCAGGCCGATCTGCGTGGCGTTCTCGGGATTGAACTGCGCGATGACGTCGAGCAGAACCTTGGCGTCCTCGTTGCTGCGTTGGACCCACGAGGGTGACTGCGTACCTTGTGCATAAGCCGATCCGGTGGCAGCCAGGGCGATCGCCGCGGCCAGGGCGAGACGTTTCTTCATGATGGATATCCCTATGAGCTCGGTTGGTCGCGCGAGCTTATTCGCTAAGGCCAGAGCCCTGCCATGCCCCAGAAGCTTGGTTAAAGATTAAGCAGCCATACGCCGGCGGCGAGCGCCACCATCACCACCGACAGCACCAGCTTCACCAGCGTGCCGAACAGCAGGCCCAGCCAGGTGCCGATGCCCACATGGGCCGAACGCAGCACGCTTTTGCTGGAAATGAGTTCGCCCGCCAGTGCGCCCACAAACGGGCCGAGGATAAGGCCGGGAATCCCCAGGAACATGCCAATGAAGGTGCCAATAGAGGCGCCCCAGATCGCCATGGAACTGGCCCCCACGCGCTTGGCGCCCAGCGAAGCGGCGATGAAATCCATCGCCACGCCGAACGCGGCCAGCACGCCCAGGACGATCAGCCAGCTCACGCCCAGGTGCTGGTAATCGTCCAGCGCCGCCGCCAGCCAGATGCCGCCGAAGATCATCGGAATGCCCGGCAGGGTCGGCAGTACGGTACCGATCAGGCCACCCAGGATCAGGGCGATGGCCAGTGCATACAGCGCAATATCCATGAAAAGCATGCGGGGTCCTTAAAGGGCCTGGATCGGCCACAATAGTCTGTCGCCATTTCGCGGCGAACACGTACTGCCTGGGTGACCTTGTGCCAGATACCACCACGCTGCTGAAGGCCGACGAACTGGGGCGCATCGAGATCGTCGAGCGCAACGGCGTGCGCTGCATTCGCCGCGATATCCGCGCCGCGCGCTGGTGGGCGCGCGCCTTCGCCCATCGTGCCGCGGCACGCGAAGCACGCGCGCTGGCCAAGCTGGAAGGCATCGACGGCGTGCCCGCCCTGCTGGCATGGAATGGCCGCGAACTGCTGCGCAGCTATATCGACGGCCGGCCGATGCAACAGGCGCAGCCGCGCGACGCCGCCTACTATCGCGATGCGCTACGCCTGCTGGCGCAACTGCATCGGCGCGGCATCGTGCACAACGATCTGGCCAAGGAGCCGAACTGGCTGGTGCGCGCGGATGGCCGTCCGGCGCTGGTCGATTTTCAGATCGCCTGGACGCGCGGAAAACGTGGCCGTCTGTTTCGGCTCTTGGCGCGCGAGGATCTGCGTCATCTGCTCAAGCACAAGCGCACGTATTGCGCGCATGCATTGAGCGCGCGGCAACAGGCGATGTTGAATACGCCTGCGCCGCATTCGCGGCTGTGGCGCGCGACCGGGAAGCGGCTTTATAAGCTGATTGCGCGGCGGGTGTTTGGGTATTGGGATAACGAGGGGAAGGGCAGGGTGCGTGACTGATCGGGTCGTGCAGGCCGGTCGCTAAAAGGCATACCCGACGGTAATCATGTAGCCGTTTGTCCAGAAGAGCTGCGTTTCCACGCGGATGCGTCCGTGTCGATAACCGATCGACGGAAGCGCGCCCGGGGAAAAGCCACCGTTATTGAACGGAACCTTGTGTTTGTATTTGCCGGCGTAGCCGTGGAGTACGCCTACCGTGAGTTTGCCGTAGAAAGGCGATGTTCCGAAATTCCAGCGACGTCCGACGAATCCGTATTGGGAAAATTGCCCGAATGAATTCCGGAACAGCGCGCCGCCATACAGCCATCCGCTCTTTCTTTGCCATTCCGCCCCGATCAGCGGCGAGTAGCTAAGGTGTTCAGGGTCACGCCGGTAGTGCGCGTTATAGAGACTGACCTGCACCGTGGCTTCATCGCCAGGCTCGAAGATCTCCGCGTTCGCAAAGGTCGAAGCGAGCATGAGCACAGGAGAGAGCAGCATGCGGCCATGGCCGAAACGTGTGCGCTTCGAATGCGACTGGGAGAAGATTTTTTTGCCGGCAGAGCGGGCAAATCGGGATGCAGGGGTGATGGTCATGATCTTCCTTGTTCAAAAAAACTATCCGTAGCGGCACTGGCTCGTGCGTGAGCAGCCGCCTTCTGGCGCGTTCACCGCCCGCGCCGGCCTTTATTTCTCCACAAACGCCCGCTCGATCACATAATCACCCGGCTCGCGCGTACGCGGCGACGCCTGGAAACCACGCGCGTCCAGCAACGCACAAAGATCGTCCAGCATCGCCGGACTGCCGCACAGCATCACGCGATCCGTCTCCGGATTGAGCGGCGGCAAACCGATCGCCGCGGCCATCGCGCCATCCACGATGTTGTCGGTGATGCGGCCGCGATTGCGGAACGGCTCGCGCGTCACCGTGGGGTAATAGATCAATTTCTCGCGCACCAGCTCGCCCAGGTATTCGTGCTGCGGCAGCTCGTTCTGCAAGTAATCGGAGTAGGCGAGGTCGCTGATGTTGCGCACGCCATGCGCCAGCACGATCTTGTCGAAGCGCTCGTAGCTTTCCGGATCGCGGATCAGGCTCATGAAAGGCGCCAGGCCTGTGCCGGTACCCAGCAGGTACAGATGCTTGCCGGGTTTCAGGTCCGTAAGCACCAGCGTGCCGGTTGGCTTGCGGCTCACCGTCACGCGATCGCCGGGTTTCAGATGCTGCAGCCGCGAGGTAAGCGGACCGTTCTCCACCTTGATCGAAAAGAATTCCAGATGCTCTTCCCAACTGGCGCTGGCGATCGAGTACGCACGCATCAGCGGACGGCCTTCCACTTCCAGGCCGATCATCACGAACTGCCCGCTATCGAAACGAAAGCCCGGGTCGCGCGTGGTGCGGAAGCTGAAAAGGCTCTCGTTCCAGTGATGAACGTCGATTACTTGCTCGGTCGCCAAAGCCACCATGGTGTCTGTCTTCTCGGGTTGTGGAACAGGGGGGAAGCACGCTGTACCAGACAGCGCGTGACTCGCGGGGAGAGGCAGGGCCGTTGCCGTGCGAGCGCCGTGTTTGCCACGGGACAAGCCGCATAGATTACGGCATTTGCCCTGCTTCCGGGTTAACCGGCTCCTGACATGGGGGATCGGGGCAGGGCAGACAAGGGGATGGCTGGGATAGGCTGCGAGCCCATAGGCATCGGGCCCGGCCTGTTTGTCGATTTGGTGCTCGTGTCTTCGTCGTTCACAAGCAGAAACCGGCGCCGCCGGATCATTAATCCGTTCGATGGAGTGGTTATGACCAAGCTTGTAGTAAGCCTCGCCGTATCGCTTGACGGCTATGCCGCCGGCCCGGACCAGAGCCTGGAGAACCCGCTGGGTGTGCGCGGCCCGGAATTGATGGAGTGGTTTTTCCACACGCGCACGTGGCGGTCGATGCAAGGCGGCGACGGTGGCGAAACCGGCATGGATGACGGGATGGCCCAACAGGGCCTTGCCGGAATCGGCGCTTACATCATCGGCCGCAACATGTTCGGCCCCGTGCGCGGACCCTGGCCGGATGAAAGCTGGAAAGGCTGGTGGGGCGAGGAACCGCCGTATCACGTACCGGTGTTCGTGCTGACCCATCACGCGCGCGAACCCTTGGTGATGAAGGGCGGCACCGTATTTCACTTCGTCACCGACGGCATCGACTCCGCCGTAAAGCAGGCCACTTCAGCAGCCAATGGCAAGGACGTGCGTATCGGCGGCGGCGTAGCGACCATACGGCAGTTGTTGAGCACGTCGCGCATCGACGAAATGCATCTTGCGGTAGGACCGGTGCTGCTTGGCAGGGGCGAGCATCTGTTCCACGGCCTCGATATGCACGCGCTTGGTTATCGGTGCGAAAAGATGGTTCCCGGCGAACGCGCCACGCATATGTTCTTGCGCAAAGGGGCATGATGGTGCGATGTCGCTTTTCGACATGCCCGTTCGTCATTCCTGCACGGGGCCCATAGGGCGAACAAAAAAGGTTGGGAACGATGATCACGGTCTACGGTGAAGGAAGAGGCTTCCGGGTTATCTGGCTGCTGGAAGAGATGCGCCTCGCCTACCGGCTGAGGCCGGTGGATCTTATGGCCGGGGTCGAGAACGATCCGGAATTCCTGGCCATCAATCCTGCCGGTTTCATTCCCGCGATCCGGGACGGGGACATCACCATGGTCGAATCCATCGCGATCATGGAATACCTGATGGCTCGCTACGGGCCGACGCCGCTCGCGCCTGGCCCGCATGACGCCAACTTTCATACGTACCAGCAGTTCCTCCATCTCGGTGAAGCCGGTCTTGCAGCCTCCATCTACTTTGTCGTCGGCGCCCGCAACTTTGCGCCGGAGTCCGAGCGACAGAACTGGAGCGCCGACCAGGCGCTGAGCGTTTTCGAAAGCCGGCTGTCATTGGTGACGCGGCAACTGGCACGCACGCCCTTCCTCGCAGGCGATGCGTTCACGGCCGCCGATATTTCGGTGACCTACGCGCTGGAGTTGGCGCAAACAAGCGGAGGCGTCACCCTCGGCGAAGTCGAGCGGTCTTATATGGCCCGAACGCGCGCACGCGAAGGTTACGAGCACGCCATGGATACCTGTCCTTCGAGGAAGGCATGGCTCGCCAAGGCGGGTGTTCCATAGCCGTTTGGGTGGCTTGCTAGAAGAGCATCGACTTTATGCGAAATGCCGCCGGATAAACGATGTGCGGAAGTGGCTGGCAAGAGAATATGGACATTAACCAGCGCGTAGGCTGGGATGAAATCCCGGCTATGACGTCGATGGTGATGCTAGAGCCGTTACTGCATGGAGCCTATGCGTTCAGTTGTCGACGGTCCGTGCGGCAATCGCCATACTGCCATATCCGGGCTACCAGACTTAACTGTTCCCGCCTAGTTTTAGCTGTTCTTCCGCTAGTTTGCTCTTGAGGACATCAAGCAACATGAGGTCGTTGGCCAGTTCCATGTGCTCATCGGAATCCTCATCGAGTAGCCTCAACTTTGCCGTGCCTTCGTCAAGCTGCTTTTTTACCAGCGAGGACAAGCAGCGTAGTTCCTTGATATCAAGCTTCATTATCCCGCCTTCTCATCTGTTGCGCCCAAGAAGCACGGCACGGCAAACGGCTCGAGCTCACGAAGTTTTTCCAGATAGGTTTCAAGCGACATATCGTATAGAGGACGGACAGTAAAATGCCGTTTGCCCGGGCTGCCACCTTCATCAAGTGAAACGTGTAGGCCGGGTGGCAACTTCGTGCCCTTGGGTATCTTCCACCACAGTACCCCAAACCTTGGATTGCGGAAGTTGAACAGCGAAAGTCCTCCGGACTTCGCGTCAACAAGGCCGTTTTCCTTGATTCGAATGTCCCAACTCTCTTCTTCGGTCCTTGGAGGGGTGGTTCTTATGTAGTCCATCTTTGCGATGGTCTTGCGGCCGAGCCTGAAAAGATCGCACGGCAGTACTACGTAAAATTCCAGCGGCGTGTGCATATCAACTCCTGTCGATAACTAGACCGTGAGGGTGGCATTTAAACTTGCGTTCGGGCGTCTGCTTACTGACCAAAAGCATTCTCGGCCGGTTTCGGTGGCAATGATGCATTGACAAGCGGTTGCTGTCTCGTTGCTTTTTTGCAGGTTCTGCCGCAAAAGGTGCGGTTATCCCTGTGCCGGGTAAACTATGCGCCATGCAAAGCATCGACCCCAACACCTGGCACCTGTCCGTAGCGCCCATGATGGACTGGACTGACAGGCACTGCCGCTATTTCCATCGCCTGCTTTCTCCGCATGCCCGCCTGTATACCGAAATGGTGACCAGCGCGGCGTTGGTGCGCGGCAGGCAATTGCGCCTGCTGGAGCACAGCCAGCAGGAACATCCGGTGGCGTTGCAGCTCGGCGGCAGCGATCCGGCCGAGCTGGCGGAGGCGG
>CBJMMB010000095.1:0-14695 GCA_966430775.1 uncultured Dyella sp.
ATTTGAAGGATCGGCGGTATGACCTGTATGAGACGCGGTGGTTGAGGCAGTCGCGATGACACCGCCATTTGCGCCCTCTCCGAAGGCTGGGGTAAGAGGCCAACGCTTGCGGATACCATTCGTGCGTGCAAGCACCGCAGGCCGGGGTGCGGACCCCGATTTGCGCCATGCATGCACATCGGCATGTTGGGGTTTGCGCCCCAACCTACGTCGCTATCATTTGCATGCGCGAGACCGCACCAATTTCCTGCCGGGCAGAAGGCAGGGACGATAACCCAGGCCTGAAGGGCACCTGCTAGCGCCGATCGTACCCGCGGATGCGGGAAGCTGCCCTCGTGGCCAGATAATCAGCGTTACCCTACGCAATCGCCCCCCGCATGCCTCGCCGAGAGCGCGAAAGCACGTCTTACGATTCACTCTCTTGGCATGCCTTTATTGATGGCGCGCCCACGATCCGTTGCGTGGACAAGGAGGTTCAATGGGCTGGAAAGGTGTCGCGGCGATCGTATCGGGCCTGCTGGCCGCGACCGCAGGCCTGTATGCGTCGGGCTGGATAATTCTGGCGCTGCTCGGCCTGGAGTCGATCCCGCTGCAATGGCATACCTGGTGGACGTATTACAAGGCGCTCGAGTTGCCGCAAGTCGCGCCCTACGTCACCAAGATCAAACTGGCAGGCGCAACGGGTTTTGGCCTGCCAACAGCGGGTTGGATATGGCTGCTGATACGGCTGTACAGGCCGCGTGAAGCAGCCTTCCACGGCGATGCCAGCTTCGCCACCACGAGTTATCTTGGCAAGCGAGGGTTTCTCAGCCACGAGCCGGAAGAAAGCATTTTCCTCGGCATGCTTGGCGGCCGGCCCATCTGGCTCAATGGAACCCTGCACGCAATGGTGGTTGCACCCACGCGCAGCGGCAAATCAACCTGCATCGCGATTCCGATTCTGCTCACCTATGAAGCTTCGGTGGTGGTGCTGGACGTGAAGGGTGAGCTGTACCGCATCACCAGTGGCTACCGCGCCCTTCAACTGGGCCAGGACGTCTGCATCTGGTCGCCGTACGACGAAACCGGGCGCACACATCGCTTCAATCCCTTCATGCCCCTTGCGCGCCTTAAGCACGACGTGCGCTTGGGTGAAATACAGACTATGGGCGCCGTGCTGTACCCGGATGAACCAGGCAAGGACCCGTTCTGGGCCAATCAGGCACGTACCGCTTTTGCGGCGTTCGCGTCCTTCATGTTCGAGCGCTGGGATGCATTGGCACAGGCCCAGCATGCGGAAAACGGCACCGCACTCGACCCCAACGCGGACCCGCGCTTTCCCAGCTTCGAACGCATCTACCGCCTGAGTTCCGGCGAAGGACGTGATGGCGGCATCAAGGGTGTGATCGAGGAAATGCTGTCGCAGGTCCACCGCCAGCAGTTTGGCTTTCTGAGTAGCCAAACCCGAACACGCTTCGCCAGCCTGGCCGGCCTGGCCGAGGAAACTTTCTCCTCGGTGATTGCCACCGTGCAAGCACCCTTGCAGCAATTCCTCAGCCCGATACTGGCCTATGCCACGAATGCCACCGACTTCGACGTGCTGGACCTGCGCCGGCGGAAGATGTCGGTGTACGTGGTGATTCCGCCGCAGAAGCTGGACGAAGCCAGCAAGCTGCTGAACATTTTCTTCAGCAGCGCGATCGGCGGCAATCTGCGGGACGACAAGACCACCGCCCCCACCATCAAGCATCAGGCGTTGATGCTGATGGACGAATTTACCTCGATGGGGCCTCTTGGTGTCTGGGCCAAAAACATCTCCGTGTCTGCCAGTTTCGGCGTGCGCAGCGTGGCCATCGTGCAGAGCCAATCGCAGCTGCGCTCGGTCTACGGCGCCGACGTCGCGCAAACCTTCACCACCAACCATGCCGCCCACATCGTATTCACGCCGCGCGAGCAGGAGGATGCCGAAACCTACTCCCGCACCCTCGGCGATCGCACCGTACGGCGCAGACACCGCACGGTCAGCGGCGGCTCCGTGTCCCACAGCTACACCGAAGAACGCCGTCCACTGATGCTGCCGCAGGAAATCAAGGAGCTGCCCAAGGACGATGAACTCATCTTTCTGGAAGGCTGCAAACCCATTCGCGGCAAGAAGAGGTGGTACTTCAAGGACAGGCAGCTCAAGCGGCGCCTGCTTGATCCGGTGCCACTTCCAAAGCCGGTTGCGCCGAACAACGCCGCGCAGCCAAGGTCCTCACACGGAACGCCATGATGATGATCGAGTATGGTTTGGGTGCGGTACTTGTCGTGATGTACATGCTGGCCTGGATGGCGCTGGTGCTGCTTGGCCTTGAGCTGGCGCCGCGACGCCGCTTCAATAACATGCCATTTGCTCAATGC
The DNA here is from genome assembly GCA_966430775.1 of uncultured Dyella sp. Lineage (GTDB taxonomy): Bacteria > Pseudomonadota > Gammaproteobacteria > Xanthomonadales > Rhodanobacteraceae > Dyella_B. The sequence goes on from CBJMMB010000095.1 coordinate 2,380, forward strand.
AAGGTAGATCTATCTGCTGCAGTTGAAGCGCGCGGTGGAAATCGCCAATGAAGAAACAATGCGCAACTATGGACCGTTGCCGCCGGGTGGCTTGCCGGTGCAGAAAAAGACTAGGCCCAATGTGCCGTACAGGGACTTTCGCGGAAATCTGGTGGCAAGGGCATCGTTGATTGAGGAGAACGATGAGATGAAGTTCAAGCAGATCGCAGCCGTAGCGACACTGACAATGGGAGCGGCGGCATGCAATGCAGCGACACCTGTGTCTGGATCGGCAGATACGAACAACTCGGACGAAAGGGCCCAGGCTCACAAAACAGAGACTTCCTCTGCAAATCCTTCGACTGCAAATCGTCCTTCGTCAGGAATACCTGGAAAAGAGCTAGGCCCCCTATATAAAGAGGGCATGGATTATATCGACTTCAGGAATCAGCTTATCGCCGACGGATGGAAACCTGTCGTCAATCCGAACTGCGGCAAAGAAGCGCCAGGCGATATTGATGATGAACTGTGCAAGAAGAACACAGGAAATACCAGATGCAAGGTCTGCGAAATGCTTCCAGAGATATATATTGCCGCATCAAATGGACTTGTTGTTACCCGATTTATGAAGAATGGCATTCCACTTAGCATCACAGCCTATGGTGACTATAGAAATCTACATAATCGCAATCGACAAGGTCTAAATGTATTGAGCTGGGATTTTGTAGAGACAAAATGATCGGCTTGGCCATTCAAAAAAATTACGGAAAATATATATGACAAATCCGTTCATGGAACTCATAAGCAGTGGCGAAGGCGACTACAATTCCTACAATCGCGGAACTTCAGTCGACAAAAACGGCAAATTCACCATCCTTGGCGCCAATCAAGACATCGACTTTTCTCAGATCACCATTGCTGAAATTCAGCGCAGACAGCTCTTACCAATCAGCGACAAAGATCGCTTATTTGCCATTGGAAAATATCAGCTCATCCCACCAAATCTAAATGAAGGCATAAGGAAGCTAAAAATAGATGCCTCCGATAAATTCACACCGGATCTACAAGACATATTATTCAACGATTATATCATTTCTTCCAAGCGCCCTGAAATTAAAGCCTACATCACCGGACAACCTGACGTTACGCTTCATGATGCGCAAAAGGCAATCTGCAAGGAATGGGCAAGCGTCGAAGATCCGGACACACCAGGGCATGTGTATGCACCCTATGAAAAATTTGGCAACAAGATGCACACCACGGCAGCACAGGTCCGAGCTGCTCTGGATGAAATGAGAGCCGAATACAGGGCACAGATCGACAGGGGTCTGTCCGCCGAAGAAGCGTGGCGAACCACTGCGGCGATGGGGCCTGGACAGCTCCAGCACGTCGGTAAAGTACATGCTGCAGGACATCGCACCGCCTACAACGTTTTACGGGAAGGCGCCCGTGGTCCAGGCGTGGGCGAACTGCAGACTCACCTAAAGAATCTCGGTTACACCGATGCACAAGGCCAACTTCTTGCAGTGGACAACCACTTTGGGCGCAACACCCGCGGCGCTCTTGAAGCTTTCCAGCACAATCATGGCTTGAATATCGATGGCATAGCCGGTCCAAACACATGGGCGGCACTACGTGAAGCTGCGCAGGCGCAATCCGCCATCACCACTTTTCCGCGGATGATGCCGGACCTTGATGTCGACGCCATCCGCACCTTGCAGCAACATTTGAATACCCTTGGCGTCACCGATCATCGCGGCCAGGCGTTATCCACCACAGGCCTCTACGACGATGCTACGCGGGCCGCGGTGATGAACTTCCAATCGGCACAACGATTGCCCAAAACCGGCGCGGCCGATCCGTCCACCTATGCCTTGATCGAAGCGCGCGCCACCTTCATCGAATTGCAACAGATCACTGCGCCAACCGCTTACGCCAACGATACGAATCAGCAGCTGGCGATCATGCAAGCGCAACTGCCCGAAATGCACCAGCAGGTGGAGGCCATGGAGCGGCAACGCCCTGCCGAACGCGAGAAGGACGATGCGCTCTCCATACCGAACGAAGCTGTCGGGCACGATGCGCATCCATCATTCGATACACGCAATGACTATGTGCCAGTCCCACAAACGGCAGAGAAGCTCGGCTACAGCGATCCCCGCCATCCTGTTCACGCGCTCTACGCGGATGTCAAACAGCGCCTGGAAGCACAAGGTCATCATCTCCCCGAAGACCGCCTGACGCAGATCACCGGCGAACTGCACCTGCGGCAGTTTCAGCCGAACTGGGATGGCTACATCAGGGTGCAGGGCGACACGGTGCATGCAGGGGATTACCACCCTTGGGGCGGCATTCTTACCCTGGACTTGAAGGAGCCTGCCCCATCGGTGCACGAAACAATGCAGCAGGTGGACACCCAGCAACAGGCGTTCGCGCAAGAGCTCGCGCTACGCGCTCAGCAGACGCAGAGCCTTGGGCATGGCCAGGCGTTGTCGCTGTGATGATTGGTTCGTTATGCTGGGATTTCATCCAATTGCGCAACATACGCTTACCTTAGGTCACCAGCCAAATCTGCCATAATCACCGGATGGCCGACTCTCCTGCCTCCCATCCCAGAGCTTCCAATCCACGCCTGCGCGCCGTGCTGGGGCACGAGTTCTTCGCGCCTTATCAGTGGAAACGCCGCATCGCCCTGTGGAGCGGCGCCATTCTGGTCGCATTGGCGGCGATCCTGTTCGCCAAGGCCAGCGACTGGTCGTATCGCCTGTTCGAAAAGCTGCTGACGCATGGCATCTGGATTCCGCTGATCTTCACGCCACTGGTGTTCGGCCTGCTGTGCTGGGTCACCGAAGGGCGCCTGCGCGCGGCGCGCGGCAGCGGCATTCCTCAAGTTATCGCGACCATCCATGTGGACGATGCGAGCTTCCGCTCGCGCATGCTCGCCTTGCCGATCGCGGTCAGCAAGATGGTGCTGACCCTGCTGGCATTGATGGTGGGCGCATCGATCGGTCGCGAAGGACCGACCGTGCACGTCGGTGCGGGATTGATGCACTGGCTGGGCCGGCGCTTCGGCTTTGATGATCCCAAGGCGCTGTCGCGCTTCATCCTGGCCGGCGGCGCCGCCGGTATCGCCGCTGCGTTCAACACGCCGCTGGCAGGTGTGATCTTCGCCATCGAGGAATTGTCCGGCACCTTCGAGCATCGCTTCAGCGGCCTGCTGCTTACCGCGGTGTTCGTGGGCGGCGTGGTGTCGATGGGTATCGTGGGCAACTACGCGTATTTCGGCACCGTGCAGACCAGCCTGCCGCTGGGGCATGCCTGGCTGGCAGTCCTGCAATGCGGCATCGTGTGCGGGCTGCTCGGTGGTCTGTTCGCGCGGTTGATCCTGCTGAGTCGGCGCGGGCCATTGGCGGCGATTGGCCGCTTGCGCGAGCGCAATCCGGTGCTGTTCGCGATCGGTTGCGGCCTGGCGCTGGCGGTGATCGGTGTGCTCTCGCACAACAGCGTATACGGCACCGGCTACGCACAGGCGCGCGCGTTCGTGCAGGACGCGCCGGAAACACCCGGGCACGGCTTCGGCATCCTCAAGCTGCTGGCCAATGTGGTGTCGTACTGGGCCGGTATTCCCGGCGGGATCTTCTCGCCGGCGCTGGCGGTAGGCGCGGGCCTTGGCCACAACATCGCGTATTTCTTGCCGCACGCGCCGGAAGCGGCTGTGGTGCTGCTGGGCATGAGCGCGTACCTGTCCGGCGTGACCGGCGCGCCGCTCACCTCGGCGGTGATCGCGATGGAACTCACCAACAATCAGGACATGGTGATTCCGATCATGGCCGCCTGCCTGCTCGCGCGCGGGGCCGCGTCCATCTTCTCGCCCACGCCGGTGTACAAGGATTTCGCCGAGCGCATGATCCAGGATTTCGAGCGCCAGCAGGCCGAGCTCGCCGCCGCGGCAAAAGCCGCCGCCGCACCCTCCCCCGCGGAGAACATCGGCCCCACCAGCACCTATGGCGAACCGGTTGCGCCGCTGGCCGAGGATGCCGAAGAAACCGACCGATGAACTGGGACCTGCTGCTGACGCACGCTTCGCTCGCCACGTTTGTGGGCGAAGCCAGCTACGGCCTGCTCGACGATGCCGCAGTGGCGTGCCAGGATGGCCACATCGTATGGATCGGCGCGATGCGCGACCTGCCCACGGCATCGGCCGCCACCGCGCGGGACGTGCATGACATGGGCGGTGCCTTGATTACGCCCGGGCTGATCGACTGCCACACGCACTTGGTGTTCGGCGGCGATCGCGCGCAGGAATTCGATCTGCGCCTCAACGGCGCCAGCTACGAAGAGATCGCTCGCGCCGGCGGCGGCATCGTCTCCACCGTGCGCGCCACCCGCAACGCCAGCGAGGACGAACTGCTGGCGCAATCGCTGCCGCGCGCACGTGCGCTGTTGGCCGATGGCGTGACCACGTTGGAAATCAAGTCCGGCTACGGCCTGGAACTGGATGCCGAACGGCGCATGCTGCGCGTGGCGCGGCGCATCGGCCAGACACTGGGCGTGCAGGTGCAGACCAGTTTCCTGGGTCTGCATGCCTTGCCGCCCGAATACAAGGATCGTCGCGACGACTACGTGGATCTGGTCTGCACCGAACTATTGCCGGCGCTCGCCAACGAAGGTCTGGTCGATGCCGTGGACGCGTTCTGCGAAGGCATCGGTTTCACCCGTGCCGAAACGCAGCGCGTGTTCGAACACGCGCAACAGTTGGGCCTGCGCGTGAAGCTGCATGCAGAGCAGTTGTCCGACCTCGATGGCGCCGCGCTGGTTGCGCAATTCGGCGGGCTGTCGGCCGATCATCTGGAATATCTCAGCCAATCCGGTATCCAGGCGATTGCGCGTGCCGGCACCGTGGCCGTGCTGTTGCCAGGCGCATTCTACGCACTGCGCGAAACCAGACTGCCGCCGGTATCCGCGCTGCGCTCGCATGGCGTACCGATCGCCATCGCCACTGATTGCAATCCCGGCACTTCGCCGCTGCTTTCGCTGCGGCTGGCAGCCAACATGGCGTGCACCCTATTCCGGCTGACGCCGGAAGAAGCGCTGCGCGGCATCACGGTGAACGCGGCGCGCGCATTGGGCCTGCGCGATCGCGGCACGCTGGCGGTGGGCCAGCGCGCGGACTTGGTAGCGTGGCATGCCCGGCAACCGGCCGAACTTTGCTACTGGATCGGCGGCGGGTTACTGCGCCAGATATGGATCGGCGGCGAGCCGGTTTCCTCTACGGCGCTTATATAGCCGCGTTCGTATCGCGCATTCACGCACGCCTGAAGCCGGGCCAGGACTTCAATACCTTTCACATCACCTGACGCGCCCTGTCAGGCGATCCTGATTTCTTCCGCCCATACGCCAACGTAGGCTAAGCACCAAAGAGGACCACGACAGCGCTCGAACACCGGCGCGACGACAGGTCCCACGTCAGGGCCAAGGGGAACGGAAGTCCGGTTGCAATTCTGCACGTTGGCAGTCTCTTTTCGGTACCGAGAGAACGGTTCGACAGCACGCACACAGACCACCCGTTCGCGACCGCCCTGGCGCAAAGACCACAACCAGTTGCGGGTGCGAAGTGAAAAAGGATTTTCTCGAACGAATCAAGCCGTGCGCAGGGATGCTCGCCACCTTGTTGCTGGCGGCGTGCGCCACGCCGCATGCGAAGGATTTCGGCGGCAGCTGGAGGCCGGTCAACCGCTTCCAGGACGCGCCCACCGAAATTCCACTGAATCCGGCCTACGTCTACTACGCCGCGCCGATGGACGAAACCCTGCGCATCATGCTGCGCCGCTGGGCCAAGGATTCGGGCATGCAGTTTTCCTACCAGCTCTCGTCCGACTACACCTTGTACAAGGCGGTGGCCGGCATCCACACCACCGACCTCCACGCGGCCGCGGCCGAACTTTCCGCCATCTATGCCGCGCAAGGCGTGGCGGTGACAACCGATGGGCGCGAAATTGCGGTGCGCCCCGCGGTCACGTCCGCTCCCGTTCCATGACGGCGACAAGGAAGACGCCGTGATCTACCGGCAAGGATTGTACTGATGCTTTCACGTTCCTCATCCAAGAAGATCGACGAGACGGTGGCCCGCTCGGTCAATTTCGAGTTGACCCTGGCCGACATGGCCAGGCGCAGCGAGCGGCGCGCCTGGTGGGTAGCGTTCGCGGCGGTAGCCATGGCATTGATCCTGGCCGGCGGCTATTTCTTCATGCTGCCCTTGAAGGAAAAAGTGCCGTACCTGGTGATGGCCGACGCCTACACTGGCACCAGCACCGTCGCGCGCCTCAACGAAGACGCGCTCAACCAGCGCATCAGCACCAGCGAAGCGATCAACCGCAGCAACGTGGCGCACTTCGTGCTGGCGCGCGAATCCTACGATGCGGCGCTGATCAACCTGCGTGACTGGACCACCGTACTGACCATGGCCTCAGCTGGCGTGGCCGAGCCCTATACCGCCTTGTACGCCTCCAGCAATCCGGACAGTCCCTACAAGGTCTACGGACGCGACAAGGCCATACGCGTGAAGATTCTCAGCATCGTGCTGATCGGCGCCAAGGGCAACAGCGGTCCGAAAGGCGCGACGGTGCGTTTCCAGCGCAGCCTGTACGACAAGCAGACCGGCGCCAGCCATCCGCTGGACAGCAAGATCGCCACGCTGGAGTTCACCTACAAGGCGAACCTGCAGATGGACGAGCCCTACCGCATTGAGAATCCGCTCGGTTTCCAGGTCACCAGCTACCGCGTTGACAACGACTACGCCGCCACGCCGCCGGAGGAGACCACTGCTGCGCAGGCCGGTGCGGATGACCCTTCCAACCGCGAGCCGGTGCCCGCCGACAGTACAGCCCCGTCGCAATCGACCACTTCCGGCCAGGCTGCGCCAACTAGCGAAATGCAAGGAGCGCACCGCTGATGAACCGAGCAAGCCCATTCACTCTTGCCGCAACACTGAGCATGGCCGTGCTCGCCACGCCGCATGCCGCAAACGCGCAAGCCGTGCAGCAATACACCTACCAGCCCGACCGCATCTATCCGGTACGCACTGGACTGGGCATCACCACCCAGATCGAGCTCAGCCCCAACGAGAAGATCCTCGACTACAGCACCGGCTTCAGCAACGGCTGGGAACTGAGCCGGCGCGACAACGTGTTCTATATCAAGCCGCGCAACGTCGACGTGGACACCAATCTGATGATCCGCACGGCGACGCACTCGTACATCTTCGAGTTGAAGGTGGTAGCCACCGACTGGAAATCGCTCGAGCAGGCCAAGCACGCCGGCGTGCAATACAAGCTCAGCTTTGTTTACCCGACTGATGCGCACTTTTCCAATGAGAACGACAAGGTCGCCGATGCAACTGGGCTCAACACCACGCTGCTGCCCGGGCGTCATTACCACTTCGACTACGACTACGCCACCCGCAGCAAGGATGCGCCGTGGCTGGTGCCCATGAACGTGTATGACGACGGCCGGTTCACCTATATCCGGATGGCCGACATGCAGCGTTTTCCCACCGGCAATTTTCCCACCATCTACATGCGCGAGCGCGCGCATGGCGAGGATGCCGTGGTCAACACTACGGTGGAAGGCAACACCATCGTCGTCCATGGCACCTATCCCTTTCTGGTGATCCGCCACGGCAACGACGTCGTGGGCCTGCGCAGGAATGGCAAGTCATGAGCGCGAATACATCCCATACCCCGCATGGCGACCAGAACCCTTACAGCCGCCATCACCAACAGGCCGACGTGCCAGACCTGGACGCACACGCGCCAAGCCTGCCCAAGCACGAGGCGCAACGCCTGAACCGGAAAGCCACGCTGCTGGCGACCGCGATCATCATGCTGACCGCGCTTGCGGGCGCGTGGGTATACGGCATTGCCGGCAAGCGCAACGAACCGGTCGCCAAGCCGCGGCAGGAAACCGTGACCGTGCCCGAAGCACCACGCCTTGCTCCACCGCCTACCCCCGCACCCAAGCCGCCGACCGTTCCGATTGCGGTCACGCCGGTGCCGCCGCTGCCCCATTCGCGCAACATGCCGCCCCCGGTCGCATCGAATGCGCCGCATGCACCAACCCTGCTGGAACGCCGCATGATGTCGGCCGAAGCGCCGCAAGGCGGCAACGCCGCGGGCCAGGCACCTGCATCAACGCACGCCGACGCCACCAGTGCGCAACCGCTGCACAATCCGGACACGCTGATGCTGCGCGGCACATACATCCGCTGCGTACTGGAAACACGCATCATCACCGACATTCCCGGCTTTACCTCGTGCGTGGTCACCGAGCCGGTCTATTCGTTTACCGGTCACCGCCTGCTGCTGCCCAAGGGTTCCAAGGTGTTGGGCAAATACGACACCGAACCTAACGGGCCGCGCGCCGCGGTGATCTGGGACCGCATCGTGACGCCCTCCGGCATCGACGTGAACATGGCCAGTCCCGGCGTGGACAACCTCGGTGGCGCCGGCCATCCGGGCCACTACAGCGCGCACTGGGGCAACCGCATCGGCGCGGCGTTGCTGATCAGCCTGCTGAGCGACGCCTTCAAATACGAGGCCGCCCTGCATGGTCCCACCCAGACCACCATCAGCAATGGCGTGGTGACGCAGACGCCGTTCGAAAGCAACACCGCGCAAACCGTGCAGAACCTGGCCAACCAGGCGGTGCGTCGCGCCGCCAACCGGCCGCCGACGGTCACCATCAACCAGGGCAGCGTGATCAACATCTATGTCGCCAAGGACGTCGACTTCAGCGGCGTCGTGGCGCGCTTCTGAGGCGGGTGCACCCACCATGAATCGCAATCACTCCGTACCGAACATCGCCCGCCGCAGCATCGCCGGTCTTGTCCTGGCGGCTGCCTGCTGGCTGATCGCCTTGCCGGTGCACGCGCAATGGCATGTGGTGGACGAGCAGGCAAACAAGCAGCTGCAAACCATCACCCAGACGCTCGACAAGATCTACCACCAGCAAGGCATCGGCAGCTACCGGCAACTGAAGGACGCCGCGCCCGATCCTTCCCTACCCTTGACCGACCCCGCGCCCACCCAGGACAGCGAGCGCTGCCAGAGCCTTCCGCCCAGCCAGCAGGCCAACTGCCTGGAGCTGGCGCAGACGCGCAACGCACAGATGGCCTACATGCACCAGATGTATCAGTACGCACAGACGCGCAACCAGCAGTTGATGGAGATCGAAGAAGAGCGCGCTTCCATTACATCTTCGCCCGACACTATCGGCCTATTGGAGAACAACACCAATCAGCTGATGGCGCTCAACACGCAACTGGCCATCGATCGCCAGCAGCTAGAAAGCGCGATGAACGCCTATCAGGCGCGCATCGATTATTTGAAGGAGCAACAGGCGCACATCGCCAGCGCTGCCATCACCGGTTCATCCAACGGAAACAACTTGATCGGCGGAACGCTTGGCAACGTCGTCAATGGCGCGATTTCGGCAGCTGTGTTGAAAACCGCCCTGCAAACCGCAAAAAGCACCGAACCGAAGGGTATCCAGCGGTTGGGCATCGAACAGAGCAACGGCTGGTAACGCCATGATCGCCGCCCCCGCCCTGCCGCTGGACAACATCGGCCAATTCGTCTTCTTCCAGGAGATCAACAGCTTTCTCCGCGACGAGATCGACTATTTCCAGTGGCACCTGCTGCAGCAGACCAGCGTGCGCGCCGGCGCCTTCGCGTTGGTACTGATGAGCCTGTGGGTCACCATCCAGGGCTATCGCATCGTTACCGGTCGCTCGCAGATGCACATGATGGGCCTGGTGGTCGACTCCCTGCGCAACGTACTGATCGTGGGCATCGCCACCAGCATGGCGGCAGGCTCCTCGCAGGTGTACTGGGCGATTACCGACGGTATGTCTAGCGAGATTGCCACGGTGGTCAGCGGTAACGGTAGCGATACCTTCCAGTCCATCGACGACAACCTCGCCCTCATGGCCGGCGCCATGGGCACCATTGACGCCTTCGACTCCGGCGGCAACACCGGTACCGAAAGCGCCAAGAACCAGGCCATGTGGTTTACCGGCATCGGCATCGCTGGCCCCGCCGTGGTTGGCGCGGCCCTGTTGCTGCTCAACAAGATCGCCCTGGCGTTGTTCGTCGGCTTCGGGCCCATCTTCATCCTGTGCCTGATGTTCCGGCAAACCCAGTCGCTCTTCAGCCGCTGGCTGCTCTACGGCATCGGCACGCTGTTCTCCCTGGCCGTGCTGAGCGTGATGGTAAGCATCACCATGCGCATGATCGCCGCTGTCGCCGCCGCCTTCGCCGCGCAATACGAACTGGCCACGCAACTCAACGTCGGCCAGGTCGGCAGCATCAACAGCATGGCTCTGCAGCAAGGCGGCCTGGGCCTCCTGATGTCCGTACTGATGATCATGGCCCCACCCGCCGCGGCGAGTTTCTTCCAGGCCACGCTAGCGAACTTTGCTGCGTCGTCGTCGTTTGGGCAGGTGGGAAGGTGGAGTACAGGGCAAGGGGACGGTGGAACCAGGCCACCGAACATCGGTGGATATCAAACAGCACCTATCAGCCCAGACTCAGGCATTGAGAACAAAAACGCAAAGATTCCATCAAATTTTTCCGTAAACGCGGTTACAGGCACCAGCACAAATATCCCCCCGTACTCACCGGACAGCATCAAAAGGCCGACGAACTTTACGTGACGAAGAAATGATGAAGATTGCCAAGTCGATAGCTCTGTTCTGCTTTCTCTATATGCCCCTAGCGTACTCACAGTGCGCCCCTGGAGTACCTTCTGCCGGCAACCCCGGATGCATTCCGCAAGACCGGCCAGAATCACCCAATTTCCGTGGAAACCCAGATCAGCTTTACAACCAAGCACCACAACCCGAAGCAGTTTGGGCTGACCGTTGGGGAGCTGTCGCCATTGACATGGATACCGGCCAGGCCGGAGCCGCCGTCGACCAAGCAAGCAAATCAGCAGCCTTATCCGCCGCGCTCAAGAACTGTGCTCTGAATGGCAGCCCACACTGCGAGATCGCAATTGCCTACCACAATCAGTGTGCCGCCATCGTTTGGGCATCCTCTGCCCAAATTACCGCACATGCAGCCACACAGAGCGATGCCCGATCCATGGCGATGCAGGAATGCACCAAGTCGCATGTTGATTGCAGGATGGTCTATAGCGCCTGCAGCCTACCTGAGCGAATCCAATAAGACATCCATGCAAACTCCGTTTATCACATTGCTTGCCTTTGCTATGTCCGCATTCACTTCCGCGTGCTCCATGTCAACCGAAAAAGTCGACGCCAAGAAGAATCCCGATCCCAAGATGCGTTACGAGGTCACCTTGACCATCGATAACGCGCCGGGTCCGTTCGACTCCATCACGGGCTTCATGCAATACGAAGTCACCAACAGGGAGTGTGTGCCGGTGACCGGCGCACCGATGAATCCGCTGCGTCTTCCGCCTAAGGAAGATCCGGAGATCCAATTCATCAAGGTGGCCGACAATGTCTACAAGGGAACGGTGTATGGGGACTACTTTCAGGACGAAGACTACTTCGGTCTTGGCGTCTGCCGCTGGTCACTGATAGCCGTTATCACAAGCTTAGATATCAACAAACTCTCGTTCAGCCCACGCCTGAGTGCCGATGAGCTATTTTCTCAACAATCGCCAACAACGTATTTTGTTGGGCAGCTCTACCATCGCAACGACATCGATATTCCTGTTTTTGGTGAGTCACGCAAAGACGCCTATCCACCAGATCGACAAAAAGATCTTTTCTCGGTAACGCTTTCATCCAAGGAGCTGTTTAAATGAAACTTACCGTCAAGGACTATGCATCCCTGTGCAAAGACTCTTATGAAAATCGATCCGACAAGAAGGACGTGACACTTGATGGGGTTACTTATCAGGTCCTTGACTATTACAGCAACCCCATTACCGGTTACCAAGCGGTCGCCTATCAGCACACCGGTAGCAAGGAGGTAGTCATCGCTAGCCGCGGGACTGAACTGGGCCCGGACATACTTGCCGATGCTGGTATGGTTATTACAGGTGCCAATGCACAAATGCCGGACGCCAGGCATTTCGTCGCGCGAATAAAACATCGGATCGAAGAGACGGCTGCCACTGAAGGCAAGCCCACACCACGTATTTCTCTCACCGGCCATTCCCTTGGCGGCAGCATCACTCAAATCCTCGCCTACGAATTCAACCTGCAAGGCGTCACCTTCAACGCCTACGGCGCGGTCGACCTCGGTTATCACATTCCCGAGGGCGGCGGCACGCAGGTCACCAATTATGTGCGCGTCACCGATGTAGT
>CBJMMB010000096.1:0-14684 GCA_966430775.1 uncultured Dyella sp.
GCTACATGCAGGACAAGCTCAACGCGCGCCTGATGGGCATGGCGCCCACCGGCAATGGCCGGCGCGAATCCTTCGCGCAACTGCCGATGCCACGCATGACCAACACTTATATGCTCGCCGGCCAGCACGATCCGCAGGAGATTCTCCGCTCGGTAAAGAAGGGCCTGTATGCCGTGAACTTCGGCGGCGGCCAGGTCGACATCACCAACGGCAAGTTCGTGTTCTCCGCCAGCGAGGCCTACCTGATCGAAGACGGCAAGGTCACCACGCCGGTGAAAGGCGCCACCCTGATCGGCAGCGGGCCCGACGTGCTTACGCGCGTATCGATGATCGGCAACGATCTCGCGCTCGATGAGGGCATCGGCGTGTGCGGCAAGGATGGCCAGAGCGTACCGGTGGGTGTGGGCCAGCCGACGCTGCGCGTGGAGAGCATGACGGTGGGTGGAACTGCGTCCTGACGGCAGTATTTGAGCACGTTTCCGCCATCGGCTAGAATGTGTATGCATTTCAATATGGATACACATTATGCGCACGAACATCGTCATTGACGACAAGCTCATGAAGGACGCCCTGCGCGCAACAGGATTGAAGACCAAGCGCGAAGCCGTGGAGCTCGGACTGCAAACGCTGGTGCGGTTGAGCAAGCAGGAAGAAATCCGCCGTTTCCGTGGCAAGCTGCACTGGGAAGGCGATCTCGACGCGATGAGAAAAGATCGATGATCCTGGTCGATTCCAGCGTATGGATCGACTATTTCCGCGGCGAAACAACGCCCCAATGTGAGCAGCTCGACGTTCTTCTTGGAACACAACCTGTGATCACGGGCGATTTGATTCTCGCCGAAGTCCTGCAAGGTTTTACCAGCGACCGGGAGTTTGCGCAGGCGTCAAAGCTGCTGACATCGTTGACCGTCATCGATATCGGCGGCCGGGATATCGCCTTGCAGGCAGCCAAGCATTTCCGGGCGTTGCGAGCACAGGGCATTACGGTGAGAAAGACGATCGACACCTTGATCGCAACCCGCTGCCTGCATGACGGCTATACCCTTCTGCATGCCGACAAGGATTTCGAACCGTTTGTCACGCATCTTGGGCTTAAGTCGGTCTTGTGAGCGGTAGGACGAGGTACTCGTCAATGGTTTTCGTAAGCGGGACGGAACGCCTAAGCTTTTGATCCCCGGATATTGACCCCGCCATTACGCGGTTGTGTCCGATGATGCGCTGCACGCCACCAGCGTTGCTTTGCTGCTGTGTTTTGTTGCGTGCTGTCGGCCGGCAAGCATTTCTCGGGCGAGAGGCTGCTGACCTTCTGGCGATCTCGAGGGGAGGCGCATGGAACACCGGACGCAAGTGGCCTTGTTGCATCGTCTGTTCGCGTTGATCGATGGCGGCGGTACGCAGTTGAGCGATGCGTGCTGGCTGCAATCGACCGACGCATATATCAGCACGGCGAGGCTGGCGTGGGAGCGTGAATACCTGTTCGCCCGCCATCCGCTGCTGGTCACGCATGCCAGTTCATTGGTCAAGCCTGGCGACTACGTTACGGACGATCTCGGTTTCGTTCCGCTGCTGCTGACGCGCGACGAAGAAGGACGCCTGCAGGCGTTCGCCAACCTGTGTCGACATCGCGGTGCACGCCTGGCGCGCGGGTGCGGACATGACGCCAGGGCTTTTGTCTGCCCCTATCACGGCTGGTGCTACGACCTGCAGGGACAACTGCGCAATCTCGTGCCGCGCGATGGTTTTGCGGGTCTGCATCGGCGCGAGCAGGGATTGATGCGCTTGGCGGTATTCGAGCGCCACGGCTTGGTCTGGGTTGTACCGAAAACGGGCGCATCCATCGACGAAACGCGATGGTTTGGCGAACTGGATGCGGAGTTGGCCGCCTACGGGTTCGCCGGGTTTTCGCACTTCGAAACCAGGGTGCTGCACGCGCGCACGAACTGGAAGCTGGTGATCGATGGCTTCCTGGAGAGCTGGCATTTCAACGTACTGCATCGACAGACCATCGCCCCGTTGTTCCTGCCTGGCCTTGGTCTGGTCGACGGCTTCGGGCCGCATCTGCGCGTGATCTATCCGCGCCGATCCGTGCTGCAGCTGCGCGGGCGTCCCGAATCGGAATGGGATCTGCTCAAGCACAGTGTCGTCATCTATGTGCTGTTTCCCAACACACTGGTGAACTGGCAGGGCGACCACCTGGAAATCTGGCGCGTTTTCCCGGGCAAGAACGGTGTGCCGGGCGAATGCGTGGCCGAAGCGTCGCTCTATACGCCGACACCTGCGTTGACGGATTCGGCGCGCGAGCATTGGCGGCGCAATATGGATCTGCTTATCCGCACGGTGGTGGATGAAGACCTTGCGGTGGCCGAAGACATGCAGCGCGGTTACGAGGCGCACGTGCAGACACAGGTAACGTTTGGACGACATGAGCCGGCGCTGGCGTTGTATCACGCGCAGTTGGGGGATGAGTCGCTGGTGCAGGATGTGCCGGGTAACGCGATACCTGCGTAGGTTGGGTTAGCGCAGCGTAACCCAACATTGTCGGCGGTATCGTTGGGTTACGTTGCGCTAACCCAACCTACAGTTGTTCCACGCTTAAGCGTTGTCTTCGGCCAAGGTTTTCAGCAGCTGAAAAATTTCACGATAAGCACGCGGCGGCTTGTTTGCATCGCGCTCAATGCGCGCCTGCCGAATCAACGAACGCAAATGCTGCCGATCGATCGTCGGGTGCTGATCGACCAGCTCCTGAAACGTTTCATCGTTTTCCAGCAGCCGCTCGCGCAAGGCTTCCATGCGATGCATGGCGGCGGTTTCCTTGCGTTGCTGCTCGCGGTCTTCGCCGAGCAGGGCGCGCGCGCCGGTGAACGCTTCATCGTCGTGGCGGCGCATCACCTTGGCCAGAAAACCGAGTTGGCGTTTGCGTGCAATATGCGAGGTGATGCGGCGCAGATGGTCGATTTCGCGCAGCACATCATCCGGCAGGTTGGCGCGCGCGAGTTTCGACGGCGGCAGCTCGGCCAGTTGCGAGGCCAGCGCCAGCACGGCCAGCGCATCGCGACGCTGCTGCGTGCGGGTGGGGCCGTAGTCGTGTTCGGGGTCGTCGGTGTAGGTGCGGTTCACAGCTGGTTCCGGTCGGTGGCCTGGGCGAATTCGGGCGGCATCGCTTCCACCAGCGTGAAGCGGGGAATCGGCTCGCCTTCCAGTTCCACGCTCTCGGCGAACATCAGGGCGGGCCGTACCCACAGGCCGTAATCGCCGTAAAGCGCCTGGTACACGACCAGCTCTTCCATGGTCTCGCTGTGCCGGGCGGTGCCGATCACGCGGTAACTCTGGCCTTTGTAGTGACGATAGATGCCGGTGGCTATGGACATGGGCCGCTCCTATGGCACCCTTCGGGATTCAACTATTGGCAATGGGTCGGGACGGCCCCACTTGTTGCTTATTGTACCCATCTACCTCGACAGGAATCCCACGTGAGCGATGTTGCCACCCGCCAGGACGCCAGCCAGCGCGAACTCGACCGACTGGCCGAACTGGCCGAAGACGTGATCCGCCGCGCGCGCGCCGCGGGCGCCAGCCAGGCGGAGGTGTCGGCCAGCATCGATACCGGGCTCAACGTGAACGTGCGCCTGGGCGAGGTGGAAACGGTGGAGCACACGCGCGACCGTGGCTTCGGGCTTACCGTGTATTTCGGGCAGCGAAAGGGCTCGGCCAGCACTGCCGACCTCAATGCCGATTCCATCCAGGCCACGCTGGACCAGGCGTGCGCGATCGCGCGCTACACCGAGGAAGATCCCGCCGCCGGGCTGGCCGATGCCGCGCGCATGGCCACGGCGTTTCCCGAGCTGGACCTGTGGCACCCCTGGTCGATCGACACCGCCGATGCAATCGCGCTGGGCCAGCGGATCGAAGCCGCCGGCCGCGCCCATGCGGGCATCACCAATTCCGATGGCGCCAGCGTGCAGGTGGGCGAGAGCCTGTCGGTGTACGCGAACTCGCACGGCTTCGTGGGGCGCGAACGCGGCACGCGGCATTCGCTGTCGCTGTCGTTGATTGCCGGTGACGACGCCGGCATGCAGCGCGACTACTGGTACGACAGCGTGCGCAGCGCCGAGGATTTCATGGACGCCAAGGCGCTTGGCAACAAGGCCGCCGAACGCACGCTCGCTCGCGTGGGCGCGCGGCGCCTGTCCACGCGGCAGGCGCCGGTGCTGTTCGCGCCGGAAATCGCACGCGGCCTGATCGGCCACATGGTGGGCGCGGTGAGCGGCGGGGCCTTGTATCGCCGCGCGAGCTTCCTGCTCGATCATGCGGGCAAGCAGATCATGCCGTCGTGGCTCACCATCGTGGAGCGTCCGCATCTGCCGCGTGGGCAAGGCTCGGGCAATTTCGACGCCGAAGGCGTGGCCACGCGCGACAACGTGTTGATCGAAAACGGTGTGCTCGCCCGCTACGTGCTGGGCAGTTACTCCGCGCGCAAGCTGGGCCTGCAATCCACCGGCAACGCCGGCGGCATTCACAACCTTGTGGTTGAGCCGGGACACGGCGACGGCGGCAAGGCGGACGACTTCAACGGCATGCTGCGCCGCCTCGGTACCGGCTTGCTGGTGACCGAAGTGATGGGGCAGGGCGTCAACACCATCACCGGCGACTACTCGCGCGGCGCGGCCGGTTTCTGGGTGGAAAACGGCGCCATCGCTTACCCGGTGGAAGAAATCACCATCGCCGCCAACTTGCGCGACATGCTGATGGGCATCGTGGCGGTGGGTGGTGACGTGGACAAGCGCTCGCACTTGCTTACCGGTTCGATCCTGCTCGATCGCATGACCATCGCCGGCGAATGACGAATAGGAAAAAAGCCTAACGGCAAGTTCCTGCGCACCCTGCTAGGATGCTTCGCACACCGGCATGGGCCGGCGTTTGTACGACTTGAAAGGAGATGCTTATGAGCGTTCCGCCCGAGTCCGTTGTACCGCCTCCACCGAGCGAACCCATCGGTGGGGATATTCCCGCCGAAGCGCGTACCTGGGGCATGTTCGCGCACCTGTCGGCGTTGCTGGGAGCCTTGCTGACCGCTTCGTTCGGCGCGGGATGGGGCTGCTTCATCGGCCCGCTGGTGATCTGGCTGGTGAAGAAAGACACCATGCCGTTCGTCGCCGATCAGGCGAAGGAAGCGCTCAACTTCAACATCACCGTGGCGATCGCCACGCTGGTGCTGCTGATCCTTTCGGTGATCACCTTCGGCATCGGTTTCATCATCGCGATTCCGCTGTGGATCATCATCGGCATCGGCTGGCTGGTGCTGACGATCGTCGCCGGCGTGAAGGCCAACGAAGGCGTGCGCTATCGCTATCCGTTTGCGTTGCGGCTGATCAAATAGCCAATGCCACGTAGGTTGGGGTGCAAACCCCAACACCGCGATGTCGGCAGACGCCTATGTTGGGGTTTGCACCCCAACCTACGCTTCGGGCGTGAACGGCTCGGCCGCTTCCGGCGCATCCGGATCGAGCAGCAGTCGCACGCGCAGTTCGGCCTGGTCGAGCGCCTGTTGGCAATGGCGATAAAGGCCGATGCCGCGTTCGAAGGCGCTGAGCGATTCGTCCAAGCTCATGTCGCCGCCTTCCATGCGCGCCACGAGTTGTTCCAGTTCGTCGAGCGAGTGCTCGAAGTCGGCGACCGACGTGGTTTCGGCAGGGGCGGAAGTGGGCTTGGCCATGGCGGGCAACGCTAGCGCAGCGTTAAGACGGAATCAATCGTTGCTGCGGATCGGCATGGCCCGGATGTGCAACACGTAGCGTGCACGAATGCAAAGCGTTGTCCGGACTGTCACGAATGGCTGTCCTGACTGGCTTGATTTCGATATATCGAAGATATATCCTGCGACCCTCCCCAAAACCCGCGCGAGGCCAGGAAGGCTCGCCATAGGAGTTCTTGTGACGACGACTGCGTCCTCGCCTGCCGCCGAACCGGGCGGCATGGGCTTTTCCGGTTATCAGAAATTCGTCGTGGCCGTGCTGGCCTTTCTGCAGTTCACCATCGTGCTGGATTTCATGCTGCTGGCGCCGCTGGGCGCGCTGGTGGTGCCGGCCTTGCACATCACGCCGGAGAAATTCGGCCAAGTGGTGTCCGCGTATGCGTTTGCTGCCGGCGTATCGGGCATTCTCGCGGCCGGCTTTGCCGATCGCTTCGACCGCAAAAAGCTGCTGCTGATCTTCTACAGCGGCTTCATGCTCGGCACCTTGTTCTGCGCGCTTGCGCATACCTACACGCTGCTGTTGCTGGCGCGCATGTTCACGGGCCTGTTCGCCGGCGTGGTGGGCGCGGCGTCGATGGCGATCGTCACCGACCTGTTCCCGTTGTCGATGCGCGGACGCGTGATGGGCTTTATCCAGTCGGCGTTCGCGGCCAGCACGGTGCTGGGTTTGCCGTTGAGCCTGTGGCTGTCCAGCCATTGGGGCTGGAATGCGCCGTTCTTCCTGATCGTGGTGGTGTGTACGGCGGTGGGCGCTGCGATCCTTGGCCGGCTGCGTCCGGTCAATGCGCATCTGGCGCTACGGCCGGACCGGAATCCGCTGCATCACCTGCTGCACACCCTGACCACGCGCGACTATCTGATCGGCTTTGCCACCACCGCCTTGCTGACCATGGGCGGCTTCATGCTGATGCCGTATTCCACCTTGTTCATCGTGAACAACCTCGGCATTCCCATGGAGATGCTGACGGTGGTGTATCTGATCACCGGCATGGTGTCGGCCGTGATGGGTCCCTTGCTCGGTCGCGCCAGCGATGCGTTCGGCAAGTTCCGCATCTTCGCCTTCGGCTGCGCGGTGACGATCGTGATGGTGCTGATCTATACGCGTATGTCGAACGTCACGCTGTGGACCTTGATCACGGTGAGCGCCTTGCTGCAGATCGGCATCTTCTCGCGCATCATCTCCTCGTCCGCGCTGATGTCCGGCTTGCCCAAGCCCAGCGATCGCGGCGCCTACATGTCGATCAGCTCCTCGTTGCAGCAGGTATCGGGCGGGCTTGCCGCGATGCTGGGCGGCATGGTGGTGGTCCAGTCGACCGGTGGCAGATTGCTGCACTTCGACGTGCTGGGCGACATCCTGGTCTTCACGACGCTCGCTTCGTTTGTGTTGATGTATTTCGTCAACCGCAAGGTGACGGGTGCGGCGGCCGCGCCGGTGCCGCCGCGAGTTGAAGGCGAAGCGGCGCAAGAGCCGTAACGCGGTTGGGGTCAACGCCCAGGTCGCCAACGCGGCCTGGCGCCCGCCTGGTGAAAGATCGCTTCGGCGCGAGCGCTCAGCCATCGATCGGCCACGGCAATGAGTTGATCGTCTTGGTAGAGCAGCGGGCAGAAGTCCCGCTGCCACGGCGGAACCGTTCCACTCTGGAACAGCGCGCGAAGATCGCGCGTGTGTTGATCGCCAGCAGGCTTGATCCGCTCGCCGCCGCAACGCCAGCGTACGCTCAGCTTCACTGTTAGCCGAGTTGCGGGCTCCAGGCGCAGCGATCCGCCATCAGGCAGCGTCAGCGGTTCGCCTTGCCATGGCAGCTCCGCGGGTGATGACGTCGGATTGCGTGGCGCCATCGCCCACAAGCGATGCTTCCAGACGTGCACTTCGGCGCCGGCCCACTGGATGCACGGCAGCTGGCCATCCTGCGCCGTGCATTGGCGTTCGATCTGCTGGCGCTGCGCGGTGGTGGGCGCCGGCAATCCCTGCGCGTGCAGCCAGTGCGCCAGCAGCGGATCGCGCAGTGCGGAAGGGAGCGCAAGCCAGCCGCGTGCATCGAGGCTGTTGGTGGTGTCGTCGCGCAAGGTTTCCAGCGCATCCATCCATTCGTTCTGCAAGTTGTCGGCGGCGGCGCGGCAAAGCTTGGCGCTGTGCGTGATGGAGATCGCCGCTTGCGGCCAATGCGCCTTCAACAACGGCATCACTTCGTGGCGCAGATGATTGCGCGCGAGTTGTCGATCGTCGTTGGAAGGATCATGGATGCAGGGCAGGTCGTGCGCCTGGATGTAATCGAGCAGCACCTGCCGCGGCACGTCGAGCAATGGTCGCCATACCAAACCCTGTCCCAGTGGACGCTCCGCACGCATGCCGCCGAGTCCTTCCGGCCCCGCGCCGCGCAACAGTTTCAGCAATACGGTTTCCGCCTGATCGCCCTGGTGATGCCCGAACACCAGGCGTTCGTCCGCCTGCAGATGCTCGGCAAAAATCGCATAGCGCGCCTGGCGTGCCGCCGCTTCCAGACCAATGCCACCGGACCGATCCACCTTGGCCACGTATACGTCGCACGTCACGCCCAACGCCGCGCAGAACGCACGGCAATGCGCCGCCCAGCGCGCGCTTTGCGCATGCAAGCCGTGATCGACGTGCAGTGCGCGCAGGCCGCGTTCGCGCGCTTGCGGAAGCTGTGCCAGCGCATGCAGCAGCGCGGTCGAATCCGGGCCGCCGCTATAGGCGACGCAAAGCCTGCCGTCCGGCTGCGCTGCTAGCGCTGCCGCGAGCGTGTTTGGCAAGGTGAGGTTTCCGTTCATGGCGACGGCTACGCTTACGTATCGGGCGCCAGTTTGGCCCATCACCGGAGGAAACGCCAAAAAGGGGGACACGTGTCCTCGTTTTGGGATGGCTCTTTGTGTTGGCGGTCACGTCGCATGGCAAGCGATGGGCCTAGCATTCGCCGCACTTTAGATGGCAATCGGCAAGGAAGCATGCGTCAGTCCGTGCAAACCACGGTAGCCCCGATGATCGAACGCCGCGAAGCATCGCGGCGAATCGCTTGAGCGACATTCCCTGACATCCTGGAGGAGTTCGCATGATGCGTACGACATTTGGAAGTGCCTTGCTTGGTAGCTTGTTGCTGATGATGCTTGCGTTCGGAGTTCCGGAGCGTGCTGCCGCGCAAACGCTCGCCGTGGGTGCATGCACGGCAGCGACGGAAGACGATTTTTCACCCGGACTTGGAGCGCTTGGCTCGCAGCAGCATGTCTCCATTACGACGATTTTTTACGGGTGCAATTTTCTGACCAATCCGGCGCCGGTGAATTTTCGATGGTCGGGCACGATAGACAACGCCGGTTGCACGGCCATCAGCAGCCAGGTGCCGGTGGGAACCGGTTTACTGACATGGCAGAACGGCCAGACGAGCACGTTGGCGTTCACCAGCCTGACCTATGCAACCGCCGGTGTTGCCGTGCCGGCCATTCTTACCTTCACCATCACGGACGGATACAACAAGGGCGGTTCGCTTCAAGCGACCACGGCGTTCCTGCCTTCCCCCTACCAGGTCTTGCAATGTCTGACGTCGCAGCCGGTGACCGTTTTGACCGGCAGCGTGCCCACCGTGACGTTCATCAACATCAACTTGTAGATGCATCGCAGGCCGGCGGTAGCATGCCGCTGGCCCGCGTGGCGATCAGCTGTGCGCCTGTTTGCGCTTGTTGCGCACGTAGATCGCCTTCGGTCGTCCTTCACCCGGACTGCGCCGATCGAGTTCGAACAGATCGATCGCCGCGATCAGGTCGCTCAGCTTGCCGTAGCCGTAGCTGCGCGAATCGAAATTCGGGCGCTGCTTGGTGATGATCGAACCCACGCCGCCGAGTCCCGCCCAGCCTTCGTCGTCGGATGCGGCGTCGATGGCGTTGCGCAGCAGGTTGATCAGGCCGGCATCTTTTTTCAGTTGCGCCGGCGAGCGTGGTTGCAACGGTTGTTCTTCGTCCGCCTTGGAAGCGAGGATTTCGGTGTAGATGAACTTGTCGCATGCGGCCACGAACGGCTCGGGCGTCTTGCGCGCGCCGAAGCCGTAGACGATCAGACCCGATTCGCGAATGCGCGCGGCCAGCCGCGTGAAATCGCTGTCGCTGGAGACGATGCAGAAGCCGTCGAAGCGGCCGGAATAGAGCAGGTCCATCGCATCGATGATCATCGCCGAGTCGGTGGCGTTCTTGCCGCTGGTGTAGCTGAATTGCTGGATCGGCTGGATCGATTGCGTGAGGAGCTGTTCCTTCCAGCTCTTGAGTTGGGTGCCGGTCCAGTCGCCATAGGCGCGTTTGACGTGGGCCGTGCCGTACTTGGCGACTTCGGCCAGCAGGCCGTCGGCGATCGACGGCGTGGTGTTGTCCGCATCGATCAGGACGGCGAGTTTGGCGGTTTGCTCGTTGGCCATGACGGATCTCCGGCGAATGTCGGCATGGTAGCGCGTGTCGCGGCTAGCGATCGCGCGTAGGCTGATCTCAATGATTGCCTTCGAAGGCGCGCAGGCGGCGTTCCAATTCCCACTGCGCTGTCGCCTTTTCGCTGCCGCTCAACCAATGCTGGCAGGCGCTGGCGGGCGCGCTGCTTCCTGGCGTTATGCCCTGGCAGGCCTTGGATGACCACAGGCTTTCGCCGGGCAGGAAACTGTAGGTCAGGCTGTTGCGCGCCATCTGTTTCATGGCGGCGTAATCGAGCCCGAAATCCTCGGCGGCGCGCACGTATTCGTGGGTGAGATCGATACGCGAGACGCCTTCATCGTCGGTGGACAGCGCCACCGGCACGCCGTGCTTCAGGTACATCGGCAGCGGATGATCCGCGCCGCGTACGCCCAGGATCACATCGTTGCTGGTGAGGTTGATCTCCACCATCACATGCCGTCGAGCCATCTCGTCGAGCAGGCTTTCGGGATGGTCTTCGTACATCACGTCCACGCCGTGGCCAATGCGTTCGGCATGCGCCACGTCGATCGCCTCGCGGATATGGAAGCGCAAGCCGTCCGGCGGCACCAGGCCGGGCGCGAGTTCGCCGGCATGCAGGCTGATATGCACCTTCGGATACAGGCGATGCAGATACTCGAGCATGTGCATCTGCAAATCGTAATCGCGCATCGACAGATAACCGTCTTCGGGCATCACGAAATTGATGCCTACCCAGCGCGGATCGGCCGAAGCCAATTCGAAACCTAGCAGCGTCTGCGCGAACACCCGCTCGGGCGCCGCGCCGCGCAGGACTTGGTAGAGAAAACGCATCTGCACTGCGCAGCCGGCATCGGCCTGGGCGCTGTCGCAATGTTGCTGGCGCTTGCGTTCTGCCAGGGCCTGGGTGAGCAGTTGTTCGTCGACGGCTATTTCATCTTTCAGGCCATGCGCCAGCAGCTGTTTGCGCATGGCATCGAAATCGGCCTGCCAACCCAGCGTGCGAGCAAGTTCCCTGGCGTGCGCGAACGGTGGCGTCACCATCAATTCCAGGTATTGCTCATTTTGCGTGGCGGCGCGTGTGCTGACCTCGGTGAGCCAGTCGCCCGTATGTTGTTCTGGCGAAACCGCCTGGAAGCGGCCGAAGCTGTCGAAGAAATGGTCATGCCCCGAGTTGCCGGCCGAAGGCACGAAACTGCGCATCGAGAAAACGTCCACCAGCATGTCGTAGAAATGCTGGTCACTCAGCGCATCGGAGGCGGGACGTCGGCCGTCGCCGCAGTTCGGGGCGCTGGCGTGGCGCTTGTCGATCAGGCTGGAGGTGGCGATGTCTACGCACAAGCCATCGGCCGCGGCTTGCGCGATCCACGACTCGGCATACACCGCGCCGCTCAAATGGTTGTGCAGGTCGCCGCCCTTGGGCATGGCGGCGAGAAACGCGTGCAAGGCCAGCGGCCCTTGCTGGCGGGCTGCTTCGAAGGCCTTGGCGGTACGTGCCTCGGCGGCGTCAGCGAGCTTGGGCGCTGCTTGCGCGGAAACATGAGTCGCACAGATCGACAGCGCGCCGATGAGTGCGCAGCGCAAAAGGAAGCGAGCCTGCATGGAAGAGTCACCGAGTGAATGTCGGGCGATTCTTCAGCAAAAATCGAAAGGCTGCTAGTAGGTTGGTTAGCGCAGCGTAACCCAGCGGTGCTCTGGAAGACGTTGGGTTACGCTGCGCTAACCCAACCTACGCGCCTACGCGTCAATGGCGGAAATTCAATTCCACACCGACACCGGCCGGGTCGGTAAGAAACAGCTGCACCTGCGGCGGCATGTCCACCACATCGATGCGATAAGGGACGCCGGCTGCATCGAGCTTGGCGCGCATGGCCGGAAGGCCTGCGCAGGCGAAGGCGATATGGTCCAGCCAGCCGGTGTGTTGTGCGCGCGCTTCGCCTTCACCGCGCGCCGTCAGATGCATCACCGGCTCGGTGCCCGCATACAGCCAATAGCCGCGCGAACCGGAACGAAAAGTAGGACGCGGCCCTTCGCGCAGGCCGATCACATCCACGTAGAAATGGCGAACTCGCTCGAGCAGCTCGACGGGCGCGCTGAGGTTGACGTGATCGATGCCTTGCACGCCCGCCATGCTGCATGCGCCTATTCGATGTAGGCGCCGTAACTGCGCAGGCGACGATAACGCTGCTCCAGCAACTGCGGCACCGGAACGGTTTCGAGCTTGTCCAGTTCGTTGAGCAGCACGGCCTTCAGGCGCACCGCCATCGATTGCGGATTGCGATGGGCGCCGCCCAGCGGCTCACGGATCACCTTGTCGATCAGGCCCAGTTCCAGCAGGCGTGGCGCGGTAATGCCCAGCGCTTCGGCGGCGTCCTTGGCCTTCTCCGCGCTCTTCCACAGGATCGAGGCGCAGCCTTCCGGCGAGATCACGGAGTAGGTCGAATACTGCAGCATGATCGTGCGGTCGCCCACGCCGATCGCCAACGCGCCGCCCGAACCGCCTTCGCCGATCACCGTGCAGATCACCGGCACTTTCAGCTCGGCCATTTCCAGCAGATTGCGCGCGATGGCTTCGCTCTGGCCGCGCTCTTCGGCGCCGACGCCGGGGTAGGCGCCGGGCGTGTCGATCAGCGTCAGCAGCGGCAGTTTGAAACGTTCGGCCATCTTCATCAGGCGCAGCGCCTTGCGATAGCCCTCCGGACGCGGCATGCCGAAATTGCGGCGCACCTTGCTCTTGGTATCGCGCGCCTTCTGGTGGCCGATGATCATCACCGAGCGGCCGTTGATGCGGCCAATGCCGCCGACGATGGCGGCATCGTCGGCATAGGCGCGATCGCCGGCCAGCTCGTGGAACTCCTCGCACATCACGCCGATGTAGTCGAGCGTGTACGGGCGGGCGGGATGGCGCGAGAGCTGGGTGATCTGCCAGGGCGTGAGGTCGCGGAAGATGTCGTTGGTCTTCAGCTTGAGCTTTTCGCGAAGACGGCCGACTTCTTCGTCGATATTGAACGACTGGCCGGAGCTGGCATGCCGCAGCTCTTCGATCTTGGCCTCCAGCTCGGCAATCGGTTGTTCAAAATCGAGGAAATTGGGATTCATTCGGGCACGGGGTGGCACAGAAGCGGGGCAGTATACCTGGGGCGCGTGATGGGGCGGGAACGGGGGCGTATGGCCCAGGTCACCTCGTCCACGGGGAAGGCTTGGGGCAACGCCGTTCGGCCGCAATCAGCCGGTGCGACGACCAGTTAGCCAAGAGCGAATCGTTCCCGACCAGATAGGGTTACTCGAACAAGGTGACCAGTTTGGCCAATACTTCATCCATAAGGGACGTGGGAAGCGAATCGACCCTGCGTCCACCGCGTGCAGCGATATCGAGGACGCGCGGTTGGTCGCAGCGCACAATGCCAGTTGTCTTGATGCCGGTGATCGGTACTGCAAATCCGAGTCGTCGCGCGAACTCCCCGCCGTTGGTGATCGGCAGCACTACCGGCAACTTGGTGGCCGCATTGAATACACCTGGCGTGACGATCAACACCGGGCGACTGCCGCTTTGTTCATGACCAGCTGTAGGATCGAGCGACACCAAATAGATATCGCCACGATTCATAAGGGCTCGCCGCCGACCGGGGGCGAGTCGATCCATTCACGATCGATGGCAGCCTCGGGCTGGGTGTAATCGGAGGCGGCCAACAATTCGTCCAGCGTGTAATGTGGCCGCGCGTTGGGTTCGATCACCAAGCGGCCGTTATCTACGCTCAGTCCGACCTTGGCCCCGGCAGATAGATGCAGCATATCGAGCAATGCCGGCGGAACCGCCAGCATGACTGAGCCGCCGACTTTACGCAGGTTGGTGGTGTACACGGAAAGCACCATTGAGGTCGATTGTTATACTGAAATATAACATTCGTCCCGCTATTTGCAAGCGGCCGAAAACCTCGTTACTCCGTGCTTTTGACGATCCTCACCCCGGCCCCCAGCACTCCTGGCATCCCCCGCACCGTGCGCAGCAGTTCCGGAATGGCGTGCACCTTCCACTCCTGCCCGAACTCGATGTCCGCCTGCGCCAGCGCGTTGTGGTAGCCGCTGAGCAGCACGGCCGCGTTGCCGCCGCGGTGGCCGGCCAGGGCCTGGCGGAACTGGGCGATGAAGTCGGGGCCGATGCCGTTCACCTTCACGCGCAGCAGCCGCGCGAAGCGGCGGCAGGCGTCGGCCAGGGTGTAGGCGCTGCGGGCGCGCACCTGGAAGCCGCCGCCGGAGAATTCGTCGATGCGCAGGCCGCCTTCCACCACCAGCAGCTCGTCGCGGGTGAGCAGCGGGGCGATCTGCTGGTACAGCTCGCCGAAGAAGCTCACCTCGATGCTGCCGGTGCCGTCTTCCAGGCGCACGAAGGCGTCGCTGTCGCCGCGCTTGCGCACCGCCACCACCATGCCGGCCACGGTCCAGGGCGTGTCGGGGCCGCGGCGGAAGCGGTTGTCGTCGCCGTCGTTCTTGCGCGGGCGCGGCGGCTGGT
>CBJMMB010000097.1:0-14674 GCA_966430775.1 uncultured Dyella sp.
CCGCCGTGTCGGTGATGAGCGTGGGCAGCATGCCGGTGGTGCCGTACTTGCGATGTGCTTCGGCGATGCCGCGCAGTGTTTCCACCGTGGGCGCATCGTTGAACAGCAAGCCGCCGCCGCCGTTCACCTGCACGTCGATAAAACCGGGAAGCAACAGATTGCCATGCAGATCGTGCTTCTGTGCTTCGGCAACGCGCGCGTCGTCATGCGCAACGATGGCGACGATGCGCTTGCCACGCACCAATACTGCCAATCCTTCGCGTGGGCCATGATCGCCAAGCACGCGCCCATTCACCAGCGCGATAAGCGGACTCGGAGGCATTACACCGTCTCCGTCACTTTGCGCAGATGCGGCGGTACATCCGGATCGTAGCCACGCGCCAGCGACAGTGCGGCGGCGGCGCGATAGAAGCTCTGCACGGCGAGCAGCGGCGTCACGATCGGATCGATGCCGGAAGGCAGCGGCAGCGTGTCGGCGCCCGGCGCCCCCGGCGCGGCCACCCACACACGCGCGCCACGCGCGCGGAATTCATTGGCGACGGCGAGCGTGTTTTCCAGCGTGCCGTCGTCCTGCGCCAGGAACAGCACCGGAAAGCCTTCGCCAACCAGCGCCATCGGGCCGTGTTTCACTTCGGCGGCGCTGAAGGCCTCCGCGTGCAGGCCGCAGGTTTCCTTGAGCTTGAGCGCTGCTTCCAACGCTGCGCCGAAACCGTAGCCGCGGCCGACCACGAACAGGTTGTGCACGCTTACCAGTCCCTGTTCCAGCGCGCTCCAGTCGCCTTCCCAGCCGCGTCGCAAATCGTCGGGCAGGCGTGCCACAGCCGCATGTAGGGCGTCGTCATTGGACCAGTGCGCGGTCAACTGCAGCACGGCAGCCAACGTGGCGAGATAGCTCTTGGTCGCCGCCACGCTGCGCTCGGGGCCGGCGCGCAGCGGGATCACCGTATCGGCCAGCGCGGCCAGCGGCGAATCTTCCACGTTCACCAAAGCGAGCACGTAAGCGCCGGCCTGTTTGGCCGCTTCCGCACTGCGCAGCAGATCGGGGCTTTTGCCGGACTGCGAAATCGCCACGAACAGCGCGCCGTCCAGCTTCAAATCCGCATCGTAGATGGAGGAAATCGACGGCGAAGCCGACGCGGTGATCAGGCCGAGCCGCGTTTCGAACACGTACTTCGCATACGCAGCCGCGTGATCGGAACTGCCGCGCGCGCAGGTCACGATAAAGCGCGGAGGATTCGCGCGCAGGCGTTCGCCCAGCGCCTTGAGGATGGATGCGTTCTGCGCAAGCTGTCGTTCGACAGTGGCGGCGCTTTCCTGCGCTTCGTTGTACATCAGGGTGTCACGGGCGGATTTCATGGATGCTCCGGGTAAAGATAAAACGCGTAATGCTCTGCTTTCTCGCTCCGATCCTTGATCAAGGACGGAGGAGAGGATCGAGGTGAGGGGGCTGTCTGCGGCGAACGGTAGGTTGGGGTTTGCACCCCAACCTACGCGTTTGAGGACGCCCGCTTCCCGCAGTTAGGTCTGCCGCGGCGGCGCGGTCGATCCACGCACCACCAGTTCCGGCATGAAGCCCTCGTTGGGCAGATCGTTGTCCTGTTGCAGGCCGCTGATCAGATGCAGCGCCGCGTGGCGCCCGATTTCGCTGGTCGATTGCCGCGCGGTGGTCAGCGCCGGCCATGCCTGCTTGGAGAACGGACTGTCCTCGAACCCGGCGATGGAAAGATCCCACGGCACATCCAGCCCGGCCGAGCGCGCCGCCGCCAGCACGCCGGCGGCGATTTCGTCGTTGCAGCCGAAGATCGCGGTGGGCGGCTCCTTCAAGGCGAGCAATTTGCGTGCGCCGCGAAAGCCATCGTCGAACGCGTAGCGACCGGGAAGAATCAGCTTGCGGTTGAGCGCAATGCCGTAATCCTTCAACGCGTCCGCATAGCCTTGGTAACGCTCCGGGCTGGAGCGGTGATGCGGTTCGCCCCATAGGAAGCCGATGCGCGTATGCCCGAGCTGAATCAGATGCTCGGTGATCGCATAGGCCGCGTCGTGGTCGTCCACGTAGACGCAGGGCATGCCGTCCTTCGGATCCTCGCGCGAGGCGATGATGCGCACGAAATCCACGTCGTGCGCTTTCAGCGTCGCCAGCAGGGCCGATTGTTCCGACATCGGCGGCGCCAGGATCAAACCGGCCAGGCGTGCGCGTTGCACCAGCGAAACCAGCTCCTCGGCCAAGCCGGGCGCGGCTGAATCGCAGGGGTAAATCTGCAAGCCGAAGCCACGCTCGCGACAGGCCGACAGCACGCCGTTCTGCATGTCGATCACGTAATGCGCGTTCGGATTGTCGTAGACCAGGCCGATCGCATAGGCGTGGGAACTGCTGCGCAGGCTGCGCGCGGAAGGATCGGGGCGATAGCCGAGTTGCTCGATCGCCCGTTCCACCTTCTCGCGGGTCTCGGGCCGTACCGCCGCCTCGTGGTTGATGACGCGTGAAACCGTCTTCAACGAAACGCCGGCATGCTTGGCGACGTCCTTGATGGTGGGGCTGTGCAACGAGAGTTCCTCCCGGGTAACGGTTGGGCATCGTAGCCCAGTGGCCGGGTCGAGTGGGGATGGTAGAAGCGTCGACGCCTGACTTCACAAGCTTGCCTTAGCCGGCATGGTTGCCCACGTTATGGCCACGCATGCCGTAGTACAGGATGTACAGATAGCACGGCACGATGACAATCACGAACGCAAGCTGGAAATCGATGTACTGCTTCAGGTGCACGAACGCCTGCGGCAGCAACGCACCGCCGACGATGCCCATGATCAGCAAGGCCGATCCCAGTTCGGTATGGCTGCCCAGGCCCTTGATCGCCAGCGGGAAGATCGCCGGCCACATCATCGCGTTGGCGAGGCCGAGTGCGGCGACGAAGGCTACCGATACGTGGCCGTGCGTAATGAATGCGCCGAGGGCGAAAATCACACCGAGCACCGCCGACACCGCCAGGTAACGTTGCTGCGAAATGACACGCGGAATCAGCAGCGAACCTAGTATGTAGCCGGCCAGCATCGCTGCCATGGTGTAAGTGGTGAAATGGGACGTCTCTTGAAGCTTCAGACCGAAACCCTGACCGTAGGTGTTGATAGCATCGCCCGCCATCACTTCCACGCCCACGTAGAGGAACAGGCACAGCACGCCCAGCCACAGATGCGGAAAGCTGAAAATGCCGCCCTTGCTGTGTCCGATCGAACGTTCGCTATTGGCGCCGGACGGTTTGATCTCCGGCAGCGAGGACAACAGGATCCAGATCGCCAGCACCACCAGCAGCCCGGCCAGGCTCATATAGGGCCAGAACACGCGCGCAGCGAATTCATTGAGCGAGGCTTCGCGCGCCGGACCTTCGGCCATCTTGGTGACCTGTTCCAGAAAGGCATCGATGCCCGCCATCACCAGGGCGCCAAACGCGAGCGGCGCCAGTGCGCCGGCGATCTTGTTGCAGATGCCCATCAACGCGATGCGCTGTGCCGCACTGTCGATCGGGCCAAGAATGCTGATGTACGGATTGGCCGCCGTCTGCAGCAACGACAAGCCCGCGCCGATCACGAACAAACCCGCCAGCGCGCCCGGATAAATGCGAATGCGCACGAACTCGCCGAACAGCGCCGCGCCGATCGCCATGATGAAAAGACCCAGCACCATGCCCTTTTTCATGCCGGTGCGTTTGAGCACGGCGCCGGCCGGCAAGGCGAGCACGAAGTACGACAGGTAAAACGCAAAGGGCACCAGAAACGCGTTTACGTCATCCAGAGTAAAAGCCACCTTGACGAACGAAATCAGCGGTCCGTTGAGCCAGGTGAAGAATCCCATGACGAAGAACAGCACGCCGATGATCATCATCGGCAGCAAGGTCGACGTGCGTGCGTCGGCGGTATAGGTGGTGGACGACATCTCGTGCTTCCCCGGGCTTAGGTTCACAGGCGGCCACCCAACCAGCGATATCCCTCCTGGCCGTGATTCTGCGAACGCGGGAATGACGGCAAGGCAAAGTGGAACATCGCGGCGAGAGGTATGGACACCTTAGGTTTCTGGCTTCGATTCGATGTCGACAGCCGACATCCCCATGATGTCCTTTATTGTCCTCAATGCACAACGTTGTCAATCGGAGGCTTTCCCGGGCGCCGACAACGTGCGTCATTTGTCCCAGTCGAGCGCGCTCATGTGACGCATCGCAGCAGCGCCGCGCATAGGCCATTCGACCTAGGTAATGGGCGAAAAAGCCCTTTCCCATCAAATAATTGAAAAATTTCAGCTGCAGCCATGCAAACAGGCGTTTCGCGCTGCGGCACAAGTCCCTACACGACGTGCGTTGCGAGCTGTTGACAGCGTTGTCATTCCTGACCAGACTCCGTCATCGAGACGTGCCTAGAGGGTAAGCCGGCAAATCCGGTAGGGCGGGCGCGACAAAAAACGTGAGGGAGGGGGCGTGGCTCAGGCTGTCGTACATGGCAAGGCGCAATCGGCACCGTCGCCGGAGCTGGCATTTCTGGCCGCCGACGTGGGTGGTACGCATGCGCGCATCGGGCTGGTCAGCCCGCATCCGGACGGCCGTCGTCCCGTCACGGTGCTGGAATACCGCCGTTACGCCTGCGCCGAATGGCCCAGCCTCACCGCCGTACTGAAAGACTTCGTCGGCCAGCTCAACGCCGGTACGCGTGTCGAGAGTTGCGCCGTGGCCAGCGCCGGCTACGTGCTGGGCGACGCCATCGTCAACGACAACCTGCCGTGGCCGGTATCCATACGCGATATTCGCGAAAGCCTTGGTATCGCCAGCCTGGCGGTGATCAACGATTTCGAAGCGGTCGCCTACGCCACCCAGTTCATGACCCACGCCGATACGGTTTCGGTGATCGAAACCAGTGCGCCGCAAGTCGCCGGCCCTGTGCTGGTGATGGGGCCGGGCACTGGCCTCGGTTCGGCGGTGCTGTTGCCCGGCCAGCCGCACGCCACGGTGTTGGCGACGGAAGCGGGACAGGTGTCGCTGGCGCCCGGCAACGAATTGGAGATCGACATCCTGCGCTGGCTCGCGCGCGATCGCGCCTATGTGTCGTACGAACACGCGCTGTCCGGCCCCGGTTTGCTCAACCTGTATCGTGCGATCTGCGATGTGCGCGGCGCCAAGCCGAGCCTGCAGATGCCCGCCGACGTCACGCGCAACGCGGTGGAACGCACCGACGCCGCAGCGATTGAAGCCTTGAACGTGTTCTGCGGTCTGCTCGGCAGCTTTGTTGGCGATCTGGTGCTGCTGTACGGCGCGCGCGGCGGCGTGTACCTGGCCGGCGGCATTCTGCCGCAGATCCGCGATCTGCTGCTGTCGAGCACCTTCGCCGAGCGCTATTTCAACAAGGGCGTGATGCGCCCTTTCCTGCAACAGGTGCCGGTACGACTGATGGAGCACGGCCAGCTCGGCGTGATCGGCGCCGCCGGCTTGTATCTGGATGGTCAGCACGCGCACTGATGCGCGTGCGCAAAAAGGTAAGGGTAGAGGAAGGCTTTACGAAACGAACCGGGCGCAAGCCCATAACGCCACACAGCACGGACATGCCGCGAACATTTTCCGTGTTGAAGAAACGCCTCTGAGGGGAGGAAAAGTCATGTCAAACCGTAGAACCATGCTTGCCGCGAGCATCATCGCCAGCTTATGTCTGTCCGGTACGTTGCATGCACAGGACACCACGCAGACCTCGAGCCAGGCCAATCAGCAGAACAGCGCAGAGCAGGCCAACAAGGAAAAGGTCAAGCAGCTGTCCACCATTACCGTTACCGGTATCCGTAGCAGCAGCGAGCTCTCGATCGACACCAAGCGCGCCGCGAACACGCACGTGGAAGTGGTCTCCGCCGAAGATATCGGCAAGCTGCCGGCCAAGAACGTGGCCGATACGCTGCAGCGCTTGCCGGGCGTGAACATCGGTTCGTCCAGCGCCAGCGAAGGCGCGTTCGACGAAGCCGACCGCGTGAGCTTGCGCGGCACCAATCCCAGCATGACGCAGACCATGATCAACGGTCACACCGTCGCCACCGGCGACTGGTTCGTGCTGAACCAGGTGCAGACCGTGGGCCGCAGCGTGAGCTATTCGTTGCTGCCGTCGGAAATCGTCAGCCAAGTGGTGGTGCACAAGACGTCCGAAGCCAGCCTGATGGAAGGCGGCAGTGCCGGTACGGTGGACATCATCACGCGCAAGCCGCTCGAATACGCCAAGCAGATCACGGCCGAGGCTTCGGTCGGTGGCGTGTATGCGGATCTGCCGGGCAACGTCAAGCCGCAATTCAGCGGCCTGTTCAATTACAAGAGCGACGACAACACCTTCGGCATCCTGGCGCAGGCGTTCTATGAAGAGCGCAGCCTGCAGCGCGACGGCCAGGAAGTGGTCGGCGGTTACAACACCACGACCCTGGGCGGCAAAACCTATTACTACCCGAACGAAATCGGCAACGCGCTGTTTACGCAAACGCGCAAGCGCGAAGGCGGCGCGTTCGATCTGGAATGGAAGCCGACCGATAACCTGACGCTCGACTTGAACGGCTTCTATTCCTTGATGAAGGCCGACAACTTCAACCGCAACTACATGCTGTGGACCAGCAATGCGCTCGGTGGTGGCGGTGTGCTGTCGAACGTGCAGACGCAGGGCAACGTGATCACCGCCGCGAACATCGCCGGCGGCACCGGTGGCTATGGCGTGTATGACCAGATTTCGCGTCCCGGCGCCAAGTCCAAGACCAACTACGTGACCTTGGATGCCGATTGGAAAGTCACCGACCGGTTGAGCTTCAAGGGCGAAGTCGGCACCACGCACGGTGCCGGTGACAGCCCGCACCAGGACGTGATCGAGCTGGGCGAAAACGTCGGTGGCTTCGGCAGCTGGTCGATGAATGGGCTGGGTTCGCCGGCCAACTGGAGCGAAGGCCCGGTCAACAACAATCAATCCACCATGTCGCCGGCGCTGGGCTGGATCTTCGGCGAACAAGGCATCCACATGGTGGACAAGGAAAGCTGGGCCAGATTCGACGGCGAACTCGACTTCGACGGTCCGATGTCCTCGCTGCAGTTCGGTGGGCGCTACTCCACCCATACCCGCGAGAGCTTGAACGACATCGCCCAGGGTCCGAACTCTGCCAGCAACTGGCAGAATCCGGCCGCCTATCCCACCGCCAACTCGAATTACCCGAGCGATTTCGGCAGCCAGATCGGCGCGAATGTTCCCGCCAGCGTGTGGTACTTCACGCCGTCGCAGCTGCAGCAGATCGATGCGCAGTTTGCCAATCGTGATCCGGTGACGCGCTTCTACTGGAACGACATCTACAAGGTGAAAGAGAAGGACACCGCGCTTTACGCGCAGGCGAACTTCGACGGCGATCGCTGGGGCGGCAACTTCGGCCTGCGCTACGTGCATACGGCCGAGACGATCAACGACGCCACCACCAACCCCGATCCGACGGCATCCTCGGCGGTCGGTCCGATCGTCGGTTCCGCGTTTGGCGCCTACTACTGGAACACCATCCATCACTCGTACAACAAGGTGCTGCCCAGCGCGAACCTGAAGCTCGATCTGACGGACAACCTCGTCGCCCGCTTCGCCGGTTCGCAAACGATGACCCGTCCGGACTACTCGGCGCTCGCCGGCTCCGTATCGCTGGACGACCTCACGCATACCGGTTCCGGCGGCAACCCCGGCCTGAAGCCGCTGATCTCCACCAACTTCGACGCTGCCTTGGAATGGTATTTCGCACCACGCGGCCTGCTCGCGGGCAGCGTGTACAACATGGTGCTGAGCGATTATGTGAACTTCGCGGACGAGCAGCGCGTCTACAAGGACATCCAGGCATCGCAGACGGCGGGGCATGACGTCTTCTCGACCTACACCGTGACCGTGCCGAGCAATACGGGTGGCCACGTCAAGGGCTTCGAGCTGACCTACGACCAGCCGATCGGCAACAACTTCGGCGTGGAAACGAACTACACCTACGCCAATGCGCACGCTTCCGGTGGCGGACCGCTGCAGGGCACGTCGAGGAACACGTTCAACACTTCGTTCTACTTCGAAAACGACCTGTTCAATGCGCGCCTGAGCTACACCTATCGTTCGTCGTTCTATGACACGGTGAGCCACGGCGCCAATTACTACCAGGGCGGTGTGGGCAATCTCGCCTTGTCGGTGGGCTACAAGGTCAACGATTGGATGTCGCTCTCGTTCGACGCGATGAACCTCAACAATCCGAAGTATCGCTACTACTACCTGGACAACAGCACCTTCGGTAAGCAGCCATACGCGTTCTACGTCAACGGCCGCCAGTACTACTTCAACGTTCGCTTCAAGTTCTAACTTACTTCCCCGCCAAGGACCTGGTGATGGTTTGCCAGGTCCGATTTTTTCGGGAAGCTCGGTAGCAAACATGGCCTGCGACGCCGGAATGCCGACGCCGTAGGCCAATTTGTTTCAGCGGTTGCCTCGCCGAACGAT
Organism: uncultured Dyella sp.; assembly: GCA_966430775.1. Classification (GTDB taxonomy): domain Bacteria; phylum Pseudomonadota; class Gammaproteobacteria; order Xanthomonadales; family Rhodanobacteraceae; genus Dyella_B. The sequence goes on from CBJMMB010000097.1 coordinate 8,494, forward strand.
GGATATCCAAGAGACGTAGGTATCCACGCTCGCGTTCGGTATGCTCAGCCTCCGAGGCTGTCGTTCCGTAAAGCGGGAATGACGGCAACGCAAGGGCGAGCATCATCGTGCATGCGAAGCCCGAGGACGACCATCCATCCGGTTTTACAGGAAGACGTATGCGATTCGCCGCTCTACTGCTTTGCATGACCTTTTGTAGCCTGGTCCAGGCTGCCTCTCCATCGCTTATCCCGCTGCCTGCCGAGCTTCAGCGCAACAGCGGATCGTTCAAGGTCGACAACGGCGTTTCCATCGTCGTCCCCGCACACGACGCCTCGGCCCACAGCGCCGCCCAATACCTTGCAGACCTGGCCGCACGTACGCGCGGCTTGCATATGGATGTGGTCGAAACAAAGGGCAATGGCCACGCCATCGTTTTCCAGCGCGGTCCCAAAAGCGATCACGCCGAGGCTTATACGCTCGATGTCACCCCGCAAGGTATACGCATCGAAGCGGGTGATGACGCCGGCCTCTTCTACGGCGCAGTCACGCTGTACCAATTGCTGACACCGGATGCGAAGCAGGGCGCAGTGGACGTGCCGGCGCTGCACATCAGCGATGCCCCGCGCTTCGCCTGGCGCGGCGTGATGCTGGATTCCGCGCGCCATTTCCAATCGGTGGATGACGTCAAAAAGCTGCTCGACCAGATGGCCCAGCACAAGCTCAACGTGCTGCATTGGCATCTCACCGACGACCAGGGCTGGCGCATCGAGATCAAGCGCTATCCGGAACTCACGCGCATCGGCGCCTGGCGCACGCCGCCGGCTGCGGGCCACGACGGTGAGCCGCAGCGCTACGGCGGTTTCTATACGCAGGAACAGATTCGCGACGTCGTCGCCTACGCCGCCGCGCGCCACATCACGGTGGTGCCGGAAATCGACATGCCCGGCCATGCGCAAGCCGCCGTGGCGTCCTATCCGCAGATCGGCGTTACCGGCAAGCGTCCGCCGGTGTCGGTGGACTGGGGCGTGAATCCTTATCTCTATAACGTGGACGATGCGACGTTCCAGTTCATCGACAACGTGCTGGACGAAGTGATGGCGCTGTTCCCGTCGCGCTACATCCACGTCGGCGGCGACGAAGCCGTCAAGGATCAATGGAAGGCGTCGTCCGCCATCCAGGCCAAGATCCGCGCGTTGCATTTGAAAGACGAAGATGCCCTGCAAGGCTGGTTTATCGGCCGCATCGGCACTTATCTCGCGGCGCATGGCCGCCGCCTGATCGGTTGGGATGAAATTCTCGACGGCGGCGTGCCGGCCGACGCCACGGTGATGTCCTGGCGCGGTACCGATGGCGCGATCAAGGCGGCGAAGCTCGGACACGACGTCGTCATGTCGCCGGCGCCCGACTTGTATCTCGACAGCCTGCAAAGCAACCTGCCGGATGAAGCGGCCGGGCGCGAACCGGTGCGCAGCCTGGAAAACGTCTATCGCTTCAATCCCGTGCCGTCCGTGTTGAACGCCGCACAGGCCGCGCACGTGCTGGGTGCGCAAGCGAACGCATGGACCGAACACATGCCGAGCATGCGTCATGTGGAACATGCCGCTTTCCCGCGCCTGGATGCTTTCAGTGAAATCGTATGGTCGCCCGCATCGGCGCTGAACTGGAAAGATTTTCTCGCGCGCCTGTCGGCCCAGTTCCAGCGTTACGCGGTACAGCATGTGGATGTTGCCGATAGCGCTTTCGCGCCCGTCATCCAGGTCGACGCCAATACGGCACTGAAGGGCAAGCAGACGGAAGTGACGCTTTCCAACCAGGCCGGTTACGGCGACATTCGTTACACCACCGACGGCCGTGCGCCGAACCACGACGCGGCGCTCTACAGCAAGCCCTTCACCGTAACCTGGCCCGCCACGATCAAGGCAACGACCTATGCGAGCGATGGCAGCGTACTGGCCGATACGCGTACTCGGGTGATCGACCGCGCGCATCTGCTGACGAAGGCGGGCGTAGAACTTACCAACTGCGCGGGCAGCGATTTCCGCCTCCACGTGCAGCCCATGCCGGACGCCACCAGCATGTCACCGGTCTATCCCGTGAATGTGTTTGATACGTGCCAGCAATATCCGTCCGCGCCGCTCGATGGTATCCATGCGATTCATGTCGAAGTGGCGCGTCTTGAGCGCAACTATGCGCTGGCGCACGACATCAAGCTGGTCGTGTCGCGTCCGCATAGCACGCCGTTCGGCGAGCTGGTGGTACATCAGGATCGTTGCGATGGTCCGGTGCTGGCGAGCGCGCCGCTGCCCGACCCGGCATCGAGCGCCAGACGTTTTGCGCTCGACGCCGCGATGTCCGCACAGCACGGCGAACACACGCTGTGCCTGATATTCACGGCACCGACCAATGGACCCTTGTACGCCATCGGCAGCGTGTCCTTGGTGCCCGCGGATAAAGCCACGAGCAAACCGTGACCACAACGCCGCGCCGCTTGCTGTCCCTGGATACGCTGCGCGGCTGCACGGTTGCGGCGATGTTGCTGGTCAACGATGCGGGCGATTGGAGTCATGTCTACGCACCGCTCGAGCATTCGCCCTGGCACGGCTGTACGCCGACGGACCTGATCTTTCCGTTTTTCCTGTTTGTGGTCGGCGTATCGGCCGCGCTATCCATCCTGCCGCGACAGGAACAGGGCGTGCCATCCGGTGACCTGATGCGAACGGCATGCTGGCGCGCATGCCGCATCGTTGCGCTGGGTGTCTTGATCAACGCGCTCGCATGGTGGTGGTTGCCCGGCGCGCATCTGCGCTTTCCGGGCGTACTGCAACGCATCGGTGTGTGTTTTGCGGCGGTATCGGCCTTCGCGCTCTACACCCGTGCGCGAACGCAATGGATCGCCATCGTCGTCATTCTGCTCGGCTATTGGGTGTCGCTGCTGGCCGGCGGATCGCTAGACCGCTGGATCAATATCGTCAGCCGCACCGATACCGCGATATTCGGGCAGCACGTCTATTTGATCGACCACGCCACCGGCCGCGGTCACGACCCCGAAGGCTTGCTGAGCACCTTGCCATCCATCGCCACCGCCTTGCTCGGCCTGCGCATGGGTTGCTGGCTGCGCGGCGAAAAGCGCCATGCATTACTACTGATGGGCATCGCATGCGTGGCAATCGGCGCGCTATGGTCGCTCTGGCTGCCCTTGAACAAAAACCTCTGGACCTCTTCCTTCGTGCTGTGGTGCGCCGGCTGGGCAACGCTCGCCTTGCTCGCCTTCCATATCCTGATCGACCAGCGCGGCTGGCCCGCCTGGGGCCGCCGCTTCGGCATCAACGCCATCGCCGCTTACGCCGGCTCAGAACTGATGCAGATCATCCTGCCGGCACTTGGATGGCAGGAGCCGCTTTACAGGCATCTGTTCGCGGGCTGGATTAGTCCGCTGGCTGGGCCGTATGTCGCTTCGTTGGTATGGGCCGTCGCGTTCGTGCTGTTTTGGTGGCTGGTCGTGTTGGGGATGGACAGGCGACGGATCTATCTCAAGCTCTGAAGGCAAGACATGCCTTTTTTCCATTCCGATTCGCAGTAGCGATCGATGTCGTCGCATGCGCACGATCAACGTAAAGCACGATGATTAGGCAATCAGACAAGCGTCGTCATCAATCGTATTTTTTGACGCGATGACGATCGAATGGCATCGCAAGTTTTTGCCTAGCGAAGTGTTCAGCACCTTTCACCAGCCTTAAGCAAACAACCAGGCAAGTCGCGCCCATCACGCTACGACATTGTCATATTTTCTTCATCCGGCATTCTCTATAAGCTCGTTGCGTCCAGGCGGCAGGTGCTCTCGGGGGGAGAGGTGTTTCGTCTTTCGCTTGCGACAGGGAGTAGGGGTTTTCAGGCAAGTATCGCAGCGCCATCGCGGTGGTGATGGGGAGCGTTTGTGGGCGAACGGTGCACAGGAGCTAGTCGCCGCTGTGCGGGCCTGCCTGGTTGGGGAAGTGCTGCAAGGCGCTTGCCCGGTGACTTTTCACATCCTGATTTTTCCTGGGGAGAATGTATGACGTTCAAGAACTCGTTCGGCATGCGTCGCATGGCCAAGCTCGTAGCGGTAGCTGGATTGATGGGCGCGGGGGCGTTCGCGTCCGTGGCTGCGGCTTCGACGTTCGACGTTGCCGCCGATGCACAAGCCCAAGCGCTGAGCTCCTGGCATGAAACGATGCGACATATGGCGCCGCCCACGGCGGGCTGCTTCCATGCTGCGTATCCCAGCGTCATCTGGGAGAAGATCTCGTGCGGCACCACCAATTACCGATCCAATCCGCATGTGAACGGGGCGGTGGAAACGGTGGGCAATGGTAACGACTACGCTGCCGCCACGGCCAACCTGACCAGCTCGGCGACGGGGAGCTTCCCGATCGTGACGGGTGTGACCAGTGAAACCGGATCGAGTGGCGCCAACGATTACACGTTGCAGCTCAACACCAACCTGGCCAATGGCTCGCCGGCGTGCGCGCACTATGGTTATTCCAGCTGCCAGGTGTGGGAGCAGTTCATTTATTCGTCCAACTACGTCGGCAAGGGCGCGCAGGTGTTCATCCAGAACTGGATGTTCATTCCGGCGCACGCCAAGTGTCCGAGCGGGTGGAGCCAGTACCGCACCAGTTCGTACAACGGCTGCTACAAGAACAGCAGCGCCGTGAACAGCGTCACGGTTCCGGCGACGCAGCTGGCGAACATGAAACTGGCCGGCGCGGTGGCGGCCAACGGCAACGACACGGTGACCTTCACCAATGGCTCCAACGCCTATGCGGTGAGCGAGCCCGACACCACGCTTGATGTCGCCTATGTGTGGAAGCAGTCCGAGTTCAACATCGTCGGCAACGGCGGTGGCTCGGCGGCTACCTTCAACACTGGCTCGTCGGTCACGGTGAATGTGCAAGTCAACGATGGCAGCACGAACGCACCGACCTGCCTGGCCAATGCGGGCACCACCGGCGAAACCAACAATCTGAACCTGGGTTCGTGCAGCGCCACCGGCGGCACCTCGCCGTATATCCAGTTCACCGAGTCGAACTGATGGGTTTAGCCGCTTAGGTTGCACTTGAAAACAAAAAGCGCCGGAGCCATGCCTCCGGCGCTTTTTTTTGTGGCTGAGCAAATCAGTTGCGTCGTGACCAGCTGTCGCGAAGCTTGCGCACGCCGAACGAATGAAACATACGCGACACGGCTCTTAAACATGAGTGTCCAAATCCATCCATATTTCTGTAAAGCCGGATTCACGAATGTGAGCAAGACTTAACGCCGCGCCGTCCAGGGGCGGCGTTTCTGTTCCGAATCCATAAACAAGTATGCGGCGACCCGCTGCAGGGTCAGCTGCGCAAAGGATATTTCCGCATGACAGTTCGTCAGATCTCGATTCGCATGTCCGGTCTCGCGCTTGCCGTGGTTGCGGCGTTGCATGGCGTGGTTGCTTTCGCAGGTGATACGACTGCCGATACGGCGCCCGCGGCGGCCGATGCTTCCGCGGCGGACAAGAGCAAGGCCAAGTCGCTGGACGCCATCTCGGTGGTGGCGCCGGGCGAGACGATCCAGGTGCAGAGCGTGTCCAGCGTGGACATCAAGGCACTGCCGCCGGGCAGCAGCGCGTTCAAGGCGCTGAATCAGCTGCCGGGCGTGAACTTCCAGTCGTCCGATCCGTGGGGTGCGTACGAATGGGCCACGCAGATCACGCTGCACGGCTTCGACCAGAGCCGCCTCGGTTTCACGCTGGACAATATTCCGCTGGGCAACATGAGCTACGGCGTGACCAATGGTCTGCAAGTGACGCGTGCGATCACTAGTGACAACCTGAGCTCGGTGGAAATCGCGCAGGGCGCGGGTGCGTTGGGCACGCCGTCCAGCACGAACCTGGGCGGCACGGTGCAGTTCTATTCGGCCGATCCGGATGCGGTGGCCGGTGCGCGCGTGAGCCAGGGTTTCGCGTCGGACAGCACGTATCGCACGTTCGTGCGCTTGGATAGCGGCGATTTCCACGGTTACTCCATGTACGTGTCGTTCGCGCGCGGCGATACCGGCAAGTGGAAGGGCTACGGCGATCAGCAGGACAACCAGATCAACCTCAAGAGCCTGTACCAGTGGGGTGACGGCAACCGCGTCAGCCTGTTCTTCGACAGCTCCAAGCGCAAGGAATACGACTATCAGGATC
>CBJMMB010000098.1:0-13851 GCA_966430775.1 uncultured Dyella sp.
GGCAGCTTGGTTACGCGCATGAGTAAGAGGTTCAGATGTTTGAGCGAAAAGGGATGATAGCTGATAGACGCGGGACTCGGGGCTCGGGACCCGGGACTCGGCAGAGCAGCATCGGCGGTGGGATGTTTCATGAGTTGTACGGCCAGCAGACGGTGGAAAGGGGACGCGGGAGCTTGAGGCTGCAGGCTTTTCCCCGAGTCCCGGGTCCCGAGTCCCGAGTCCCGGCCCCATGACAACCATCAGCCACGAGGCAACTGTGCCCCTGTCAGCCGCAGGTCGGAGATTCGACCAGGCGCTGGCCGAGATGTTCCCGGACTACTCCCGTTCCCGCCTGACCAGCTGGATCAAGGCCGGTGCGATCACCCTCGACGGTGCGCCGGCCGTGCCGCGCCAGCTATTGAAGGGCGGCGAGCAGGTACGGCTGGAAGCGGAACTGGAGAACGAGGTATCCAGCGAGCCGGAAGCCATCGCCCTGGACATCGTCCACGAGGACGAGCATCTGCTGGTATTGAACAAGCCCGCCGGCCTGGTCGTGCATCCCGGCGCGGGCAACCCGGCCGGCACGCTGCTCAACGCGCTGTTGCATCACGATCCCAAACTGGCCGAACTGCCGCGTGGCGGCATCGTGCACCGCCTGGACAAGGACACCTCCGGCCTGATGGTGGTCGCCAAGACCCTGGCCGCCCACACCGCCCTGGTCGACATGCTGTCGCGCCACGACGTGGAGCGCCAATACGAAGCCGTGGTGCTGGGCGCCCTGATCGCCGGCGGCACCATCGACGCCGCCATCGGCCGCCACCACAGCGATCGCCTGCGCCAGGCCGTGCGCGACGAAGAAGACGGCAAGCACGCCATCACCCATTACCGCCTGCGCGAACGCTTCCGCGCGCACAGCCTGATCCAGTGCAACCTCGAAACCGGCCGCACGCACCAGATCCGCGTGCACATGGCCCACGTCGGCCATCCCCTGGTCGGCGATCCGCTGTATGGCGGCAGCCTGAAACTGCCCAAGCGCGCGACGCCGGAACTGGTGACCGCACTGCGCAGCTTCCGCCGCCAGGCATTGCATGCGGAGCGGCTGGCGTTCGAGCATCCGGTGACGGGCGAGGCGTTGTCGTTCGATGCAGCGCGTCCGGATGATATGGATGCCCTGATCGTGGCACTTCGCGCCGATCTCGCAGTCAACGGTCCGAACGAGTAACTTCGGTGCCTTCCATGACTGACGCCTGGCTTTTCCCCGACTGGCCCGCGCCGCGCGGCGTCCACGCGGCCGTTACCACGCGCGAAGGGCCGGGTGTGTCGCAGCCGCCGTTCGGGCGCTTCAATCTTGGATTGCGCAGCGGTGAGGATGAGCAGACCGTGCGCAGCAATCGCAGTGCGTTGCGTCAGTCGCTGGCGTTGCCGGCGGAGCCGCGCTGGTTGCGGCAGGTGCACGGCACCACGGTGGCGGAGCTGGGTCCGTTGCCGGGCCCGCACGAGCCGGAGGCCGATGCGGCGGTGTCGCATTTGCCCGGTACGGTGCTGGCGATCCTTACCGCCGATTGCCTGCCGGTGCTGTTCTGCGCGGACGACGGCAGCACGATCGGCGCTGCGCATGCCGGTTGGCGAGGGCTGGTGGCCGGCGTGCTGGAAAATACGGTCGAGCAGATGCAGGTGCATCCCGAGCGTCTGCTGGCATGGCTGGGCCCGTGCATTGGCGCACCTTCTTATGAAGTGGGCGAGGAGGTGCACAAGGCGTTTCTTCATCACGATGCCGCTGCGGCTTCCGCTTTCGTAGCGACCCGCCCGGGACACTGGCTGTGCGATCTGGCCGTATTGGCCCGGCAGCGGCTTGCGGCCGCGGGCATCACGCGCATCCATGGTGGCGGCTTCGACACCCGTACCGACGCGCGGTTTTATTCGTATCGGCGCGAAGGGGCCCGTAGCGGCCGATTCGCCAGCCTGATCTGGCTGGAAGCATAGGCACATGGTGATGTTGGGGTTTGCACCCCAACCTACGTGGGCTTAACGCAGCTATCGGGGAAGCTTGAATCATCCTGCCGCGTCCGCATCTTTGCGGGCAGTGGCGGCACGTCCGCCAAGAAACCTTTTTGGGGATAGCTCCGATGCGAATGGACAAACTCACCTCGCGTTTCCAGCAGGCGCTTGCCGATGCGCAATCGTTGGCGGTGGGACGCGACCACAACATGCTCGAGCCGGTGCACATCATGGCGGCGCTGCTCGACCAGCAAGGCGGCTCGACGGCGCCGCTGCTGACCCAGGCACACGTCAACGTGCCGGCCTTCCGCCAGCGCGTGTTCGAACTGCTCGATCGCCTGCCGAAAGTGAGCGGGCAGGAAGGCAATATTCACGCTGGTAATGAGCTCACACGTTTGCTCAACCTTACCGACAAACTTGCGCAGCAGCGCGGCGACCAGTTCATCGCCAGTGAGCTGTTCGTGCTGGCGGCGCTGGAAGACAAGGGCGAGCTGGGCGCGGCGCTGAAAGCGGCCGGCGCCACCAAAGCCAATCTGGAAGCGGCGATCGACAAGCTGCGCGGCGGCGAGAAAGTGCAGAGCGAAAACGCCGAAGATCAGCGCCAGGCGCTGGAGAAATACTGCATCGATCTCACCGCGCGCGCCGAAAGCGGCAAGCTCGATCCGGTGATCGGCCGCGACGAGGAAATCCGCCGCGTGATCCAGGTGCTGCAACGTCGCACCAAGAACAACCCTGTGCTGATCGGCGAGCCCGGCGTGGGCAAGACGGCGATCGTCGAAGGCCTCGCGCAACGCATCATCAAGAACGAAGTGCCCGAAGGCCTGCGCGACAAGCGCGTGCTCTCGCTGGACATGGGCTCGCTGATCGCCGGCGCGAAATTCCGCGGTGAATTCGAGGAGCGCCTGAAAGCCGTGCTCAATGACCTGGCCAAGAACGAAGGCCAGATCATTCTCTTCATTGATGAGCTGCACACGATGGTCGGCGCCGGCAAGGCCGAAGGCGCGATGGACGCCGGCAACATGCTCAAGCCCGCGTTGGCGCGTGGCGAGCTGCATTGCATCGGCGCCACTACGCTGGACGAATACCGCAAATACATCGAGAAGGACGCCGCGCTGGAGCGCCGTTTCCAGAAGGTGTACGTGGGCGAGCCGAACGTGGAGGACACCATAGCGATCCTGCGCGGCCTGAAGGAACGCTACGCCATGCACCACGGCGTGGAAATCACTGATCCGGCCATCGTCGCCGCGGCCACGTTGTCGAACCGCTACATCACCGACCGCCAGCTGCCCGACAAGGCGATCGACCTGATCGACGAAGCCGCCTCGCGCATCCGCATGGAGATCGACTCCAAGCCGGAAGAACTCGATCGCCTGGAGCGCCGCCTGATCCAGCTGAAGATCCAGCGCGAGATGCTGAAAAAGGAAACCGACGAGGCCTCCAAGAAGCGCCTGGCCGATCTGGATAGCGACATCGCCAAACTGGAGCGCGAGTTCTCCGACCTCAACGAAGTGTGGAAGTCGGAAAAGGCCGCGCTGCAAGGCGCGACCAAGGTGAAGGAGCAGATCGAGCAGGCGCGCGTGGAGCTGGAAGCGGCACAGCGCCGGCAGGATTACGCCAAGATGAGTGAGCTCCAGTACGGCCTTCTGCCGGAACTGGAAAAGCAGCTCGCCGCCGCGCAGGCCGCCGAGAAGCAGGACTTCAAGCTGGTGCAGGATCGAGTCACCGAGGAGGAAGTGGCCGAAGTCGTCTCGCGCTGGACCGGCATTCCGGTGAGCAAGATGCTGGAAGGCGAGCGCGACAAGCTGCTGCATATGGAAGAGTCGCTGCACAAGCGCGTGGTCGGCCAGGACGAAGCGGTGCGTGCGGTGTCCGATGCGATCCGTCGTGCGCGCGCGGGCCTGTCCGATCCGAATCGTCCCTACGGTTCGTTCCTGTTCCTCGGCCCGACTGGCGTGGGCAAGACCGAGCTGTGCAAAGCGCTGGCCGAATTCCTGTTCGACACGCAGGAAGCGATGGTGCGCATCGACATGAGCGAATTCATGGAGAAGCACTCCGTCGCGCGCCTGATCGGTGCGCCTCCCGGCTACGTCGGCTATGAGGAAGGCGGTTATCTCACCGAAGCGGTGCGCCGCCGTCCGTACAGCGTGATCCTGCTGGACGAAGTGGAGAAGGCGCATCCGGACGTGTTCAACGTGCTGCTGCAGGTACTTGACGACGGTCGCCTTACCGACGGCCAGGGTCGCACGGTGGATTTCCGCAACACCGTGATCGTGATGACCTCCAACCTCGGCTCGCAGCTGATCCAGGAAAGCGCCGGCGATAGCGAAGCCGATTACCTGCAGATGAAGGCCGCGGTGCTCGGCGTAGTGCAAGCGCACTTCCGTCCGGAATTCATCAACCGCCTGGACGAACTGGTGGTGTTCCGTCCGCTGGAAAAGAAGCAGATCCGCAAGATCGCCCTGATCCAGCTCACCTACCTGGAAAAGCGTCTGGCCGAACGCCAGCTCAAGCTGGAGATCGACGACAAGGCACTGGACCTGCTCGGCAACGTCGGCTTCGATCCGGTGTACGGCGCGCGACCGCTCAAGCGTGCGATTCAGCAACAACTGGAGAACCCGCTGGCGAAGGAAATCCTGGAAGGCCGTTTCGCATCGGGCGACACGATCGCAGTGAGTGCAGAAGGCGGGCATCTCGCATTCCGCAAGGGTTGAACAGTGCCGCCCGCATCCGCCCGACTGCGTGCCAGTCGGATGGATAGCGGGTAATCAATGGCACTGACTTAGCGCGTAGAGTCTGTTGCTTGCCGAGATCGACTCCCTTCCCTGTTTGCAGGGGAGGGCTAGGGTCAACGCTCCGGACTTAAGGGTTTTTCATTGCCAGAAGCCCCCTCTTCGTCATTCCAGCGAAAGCTGGAATCCAGTGCCTTTCAGACCCAAATTCGCTAGATTCCAGCTTTCGCTGGAATGACGAGCAAAAGTTTCCCGCGATTGAGAGTCTTAAGTTCGCGAGGACGTATCTCGCAAACATCGAGTACACGCTTATTGGGGTCAGGAATGTAGCGGCAGTGCAGGTTCGTTGTGTTCGCGTCCCTGCAGGCGCAAGGGATGCGCTGCCGCATCCAGGGCCTGGGGAAGCGCCGGAATCGTGCAGCCGGCTGCCTCCAGTTGCGGCTTGATCGTGCGCAACAGGTCGGCGCGAACGGGATAGAAATCTGCATGGCTGACCCAGGCGCCGAGGCTGAGCCTGGTGCCCAGATCGGTGTAATCGGTCGCCGCCACCCAGGACGTGGCATCGGGGTCTTTAAGGATGCGTGGATCGGCGTCGATGATCCGCTTCAGCACGGCCAGCCCGGTTTCGATGTCGTCCTGCCGCGCGATCAAAACCTGGAGGGTGAGCATGCGATGGGGCAGCGCGCTGAGGTTGGTCACCGGGTTGCTCCACAAGTGGCCGTTCGGGACGAACATCATGCTGCCGTCGAGCTTGATCACGTGGGTGGTGAACAAAGTGATTTCCGCCACGGTACCGCTGATGGCGCCGGAACTCTCGATGAGATCGCCTACCCGGAAGGGTCGCCACAACAGCAGCATCAGTCCCGCGGCGACATTCTGCAGCGTGCCTTGCAAAGCCAGTCCGACCGCGAGGCCGGCAGTGCCCAGCAAGGTCAGCACGCTCGCCGTCGCTACCCCCACTTGGCCGAGCGCAAAAATGAAGGCCACGGCACGAATGCCCCATTTGACGACGTGAGAGATCACCGACAGAAAGGTGGCATCGCCGTGCATCTTGTGCAGCGACTTGTGCAACACCGAGGCCAGCCGGTTGGAGGCCCACACACCTGCCAGCAGGATCGCCGCGGCCATCACGAAGTCCAGGCCGAATTTGGCGACCATCGCAGCCAGCGTGTCTATCTGTGCCTGCAAGGGCGTGAACGTTGAGGTGAATGCAAGCATGGCCGTGCCCTCCGGTGCGAGGTGATTGCGGCGTGGAGTAGGGTTGGAAGTCCGTTTCCACAAACGATGCCATCGCGCACGCAGCCGATCACGGCCCTGTTCGCAGCGCGCAGTTGGCGCAGGGCAACGCTTCCCATGCCAGGTAGGGATGAGCGCCATCGCCCTGCATCGTTCGCAGCGTCTGCATCGCTTTCGCCGCGGTAGCTTCGTCTCCTGAGCGATGGGCGGCTGCCTGCAGCCCTGCCAGGGATGCGGCACGATTGGGATAGCGCAGCAGTGCAAGCTGAAACATCCGCTTGGCGTTTTGCGGATCGCCTTCGCGCAGGTAGACCTCGCCCAGCAATTCCGCGGAAGGCTTCACCGGCACCGGTGGTCCATAACCTATCGGCAGCTTGTCTTCTTCGGCCACGGCGTGCTCCAGCTTTTCGAGTGCGTCCTGGTCCTTGCCTTCCGCGAGTAGATGCAGGGCCTCGAGCTGGCTCTCCATGATGTGGGCCGGTGCAATACTTGACGCATAGGTGCTGCTGAAAAACGAGCTGTGCTGATGCCCGCCATGACCTTGGATGAGGTGCTGGGCATGCTGGATATAGGCATCGATTTTTTCGCGAGCCTGCACGGTCTCCTGTGGCTGCCTTTGCCGGTCCGCAATCAAGCCGTTGGCGAATGCATCGCTTGCCGGTGCGGTCAGTTCGATGTCATGCAGATCGAGCGTGTTGATCGCCTTCAGTGCGGGAGCGAGCAGCATCTCGTGCGCATCGGGCGCATCGACGATATAGGCGGCACGCATCATCGCCGCGTACCACTCGACCATGGGGCTGGGATTCAAGGCGTCGATCCTGGCCATGGTTTTCAGGCAATCCATTGCCTTGGCGAATTCCCCTTGCTGCAGATAGCCGTATTCCAGCCACAGCAGCGTATGCAGCGCGTGGATGTCATGCTGGCCCGGGGTGAGATGTTCGCGCCGGAGCCGGTCCAGGCTGGCGGCCCAGGAGGCTTCGTTCGCGTGCACGAAAGCCTTCCACATGCCCAGGTCCAGATAGATGTGCGCTGGCATATGCAGCGCGTGCGCCGAATCGGCGGCCACCTGTTCGTAACGGTCGGCAGCCTGCAGGCCCAGCGAGGCGTACCTCGGGTCGTCGTAGCAATGCACCAGGTAGTGCAATACGCCAGGATGATTGGGGTTGTGCGCGTAGACCTTTTCCAGCACGTCGGATGCTTCGATCGTATAAAGAAAATCGGACGTATCCGCGCGTAAACCCAACAAGGCCAACCCATAGAAACTGGCGGCTTCGTCGTCATCGGGAAATTGCATATGGAGCCGATGCATGGCTTCTGCGTAGGCTTTATCGCGTGCGAGCTTGTCGCCTGGCCCGTAGAGTTTTTTCACCGCATCCAGAAACCCCTGTTCGCGCGGTGTCAGGCCCGACACGGAAATCTTGGCCAGGTCGGCCAGGGCGTGGCGGGCAGTGTCCAGATCTTGTTCGCCCCACAGCGGGTGGTTATAGGACATGGCCAGTCCCCAGTAGGCCATCGCGAAGTTGGGCTGGGTCTTGATGGCGTCGCGAAACGTGTTGATCGCGTCGTCGTATTCAAAGTTGTGCAGCAATTTCACGCCTGCCAGGAATGAGCGCTGGGCATCCGGGGTACCCGACGTCGGAAAGCGAATCGGATCAGCCGCAACGCGCTGCCCCCAAACCCATCCCGGCCAGACCAAAAGCAAACCCAACAAGATCCATGCAACGCGTTGCCGTCCGCTGGTCATGCTTGCCTCCGCAAGAACGTGTTCAGGATTGCCAGGACACAGATGCCGTGCCGCTGCGCTACTTCAACGTGGGATAGCCTTTGTCGCGGGCCATGTCCTCCAGTTGCGTGATTCGCTGCTCATAGGTTTTCGCGTCGATCACCACGAAATCCTTGAGCTTCATTTCTGCCAATGCGCCGCGTAACGCATCGTCATCAGGATGCGTCACCATGTCCTTGATGGCGGTGCGGATTTTTTCGATGGTCGCGTCGTCCGTCTGTGCGCCGGTGATCATGGGCAGCCCGGGGGACGCCGGCGTGTTCATGAGGATGCGCGTTTTTGCGGCGAGCTCCGGGTGATCGCGCCGGATAAGGTCGTAGCTCACGCTGTCGATGGCGGTGACGTCGATCTGGTTGCTGGCGATCATGCGGACACTGTTCAAATGTCCGCCGGTGACGGTCACGGAGGCGAAAATGCCCTGTTTGAGTTCATCCTCCGGAAAGCTCGCCGCGATGGCCGCGCGAAACGCGTTCATGCCGCTGTTCGAGCCCATGTCGTTGACGCCGGCTTTCTTGCCTTTGAGGTCAGCGAGGCTGCGGTAAGGTGAGCCGGCTTTCACGATGATGACGCTGCGGTATTGGCCGGGCGGCAGATCGTTGTTGGTGCTGTAGACCGGCGTGCCGATGATCTTTACACCGCGCTCCATCAGGATGTGCACGTAGGGATAGCCGCAAGTCTGCGATAGCAGAAGATGCTCGCCTTTCCATAGATCGAGCAGTTCACCGTTCGTCCGTGTCAGCCCGCCAGGTGCGCTGATGCCTTCGGTTTCCAGCTTGCGCTGCAAATGGCTCCAGAAGATATCGTCCGCCTTCTTCATGGCGTCCGACTCCTCGTACATCGGTAGGGAAACGGTCGACACGTCTGTCCCCGCTCCTACGGCAGGCCGTCCTTGCGCCTCGATGTTCGCTGCAGCCGATGCCATGCACGCGATGGCCGCGCAGGCGATCCAGGCTGCAACGTGGCGTTTACGATGACTTCCCCGAATCGCACGCGTCCCCATGGCACCTCCGGCCAATGCAGAGCAGTGATTGCGATGCTGTCTTCAAGTACTGATATGCGGAACCAAGCAGATCGAGATGCGTTGCTTCGTCGCGTACTGGCGCTGGGCGCGCCCCTATCCGTGCCTCTGTTCAATGCTGATCAAAGGCGTCGAAAGATGGCGTGAGGGCATCGTTTAGGCAGGGTGAAATGGTTGCGCACGGCGCTCTAGCCAGCCAGGACCTACGAAGCTCTCAGCCGATAGGCCCGCCTGCGTTGCTCCTGGTCAATTCGGCTGTGCCCACACTGGCGTAGTGAGCACTGCCATTGAAGCTCCGACACGGCGAAACCATATCCAGGACGTCGATGAGAGGTCGCCAGAAGCCGGATGCCTGTCGTCATCGATTCCTTCCCTGGGTTGTTGGGGAGGGCGCGGGTGGCTCGGGGCTTTAGCGCGCCTTCGAATGTGCCAATGACTTTTGTCGGCAGGAAGCGTGTGCCGGACACCATGCTCGCTGCGTTCGTAGCTTGCCCAATTCCTCCCGCAAGAGAGATAGGGAGCGTCTGTTCGCGAGCACCGAGCTACGCGCTCCAGTTGGTGCCTTGCATGCCACGCGCGAAAAAAATCCCGGCTCATAGGCCGGGATTTTTCATGCATGCATCGCATGGAGTGCTTGGCAGTGGGCTTGTTGGATCACCAGTGATAGATCACTTTGGTGTAATAGTAGCGCCCATTGAAGCCGGCGGGGGAAAAATTTGAATACGGGATGGTGCCGTTGACGTTGTTCGCGGCGATGGTCTTGTCCGGATAGCTGTTGGTGGCGTTGTCCACGCCCAGCGTAAAGGTCCAGTCGTCCAGGTTGTAACTGCCGGCCAGGTCCAGCACCCACTGCGGACTGTAGGTCTGGTTCAACAGGTACGAGCTGTTGCTGTACGAGGTAAAGCTGCCATAGCGGGTGAGGTTGCCGTTGAACACCCAATGGCCCAGCGTGTAGTTCTCGTTGAGAATCAACTTGCTGCGTGGCGTGGAATTGGCCAGCAGGCCTTTGACATCGCGATAGGTCACGCGCTGCAACTGCAGACCCAGTGCATTGAGCTGCGACGGGTTGGGCGCGATATGCGTCACCTGCGTGCGGTTGTAGTTGTAGCTCAGCGTGCTGTCGAGCACGCCCGCATTGCCGAAGTCGGAGCGGAAGCTCGCCACCAGGTCGCCGCCCTGGGTGCGCGTATCCACCGCATTGGTGAAGTACTGCGCCGAACTGAACGCCACGTTGGTGACACCGTTGGCGGCCAGGTACGCCACCACCGCCGGCCGGTTGAGACCGCTCAGCGTGTTGGAAAGCACCACGCGGTTATAGATGTTGATCTGGTACAGATCGAAGGTCAGCGTGAGCGGATCGATCGGGTTGAATACTGCGCCGACGGTGTAGTTGTGCGAGCGCTCCGGCTTCAAGGCCTGCGCGCCGAGCAATTGCGCGACCGGATTACTCACCGGCAACAGGCCGGTCTGATAGATGCCCGGCGCCACGCCTGGACCGGCGCTGCTGGGCGTGAGGTAGAGCGAGCCGATCTGCGAATAGTCTTCCTGGGCCAGCGAGGGTGCGCGGAAGCCGCTGGAGACGCTGCCGCGCAACGCGAAGCGGCTGGTGAAGTCGTAGCGTGCCGCCAGCGCGCCGGAAACGGTGTTGCCGAAATCGTTGTAGTGCTCATGCCGCACGGAGAACGACGTGCCCAGCTTGTCGGTGAGGTTGGTTTCCAGGCTCACGTACTGCGCCACGTCGCTGCGGCTCCACGAGCCGGTGTTCACCGGGCTGTAGCCGCTGAAGCCTTGCGAGCCGCCGCTGGTGCCGGAGGTGCCGACGTAATACGAACTGGGATCGCCCGCGCTGATCTGGTACGTGTCGCGCCGGTATTCGGCGCCGAAGGCGAGCGTCACCGCATTGGGCAGCCAGCTCAGATTGAAATCCTTCGCCACGTCGACATCCGCCACCTGTTGCTTGGAAGAAACCACGCCATCGAAGAAACGCGTCGGCGTGTAGCCGAAGTCGTGCAGGAAGGCATAGTTGGCGGTATGGATGGTGTCGAGCGAGACGCGGTTGCCGCCGTAGTTGGCGCTTACGTCCCAGCGCCAGCCACCGCTGGTGGTGCCGCGCAGGCCGGCGACCAGAGCCTGGTCGGTGCTGCGTGCTTGCAGCAGCGGCTGGTAGCCGTCGGGATAAAGCCGGGTGAGCGCCGCCCTGACCGACGAGGGATAACCGAACGGGTTGCGGTACAGCTCATCGGAAATCGCATTGCGTCCGTGATAGCTGCCGAACGCGTAGAACTGCACGTTGCTCGTGATGTCGTACTGCGTGTTGAGAAACAGATTGTGCTGGCTGACCGTGGGATCGCCGAACACCTGCTTGCGGCCCAACTGTGGATAGCGGACGTCCGCGCCGCCATGGTTGGTCGGATCCTGATGGCCATCGTCCAGGCTGATGCGCAGCCAGCCCTTGTCGCCATTGAGCGGAATGCCGACATTGGCCGAACCCTGCCACTGCTTGCCGCCACCGCGCTGGAAGCGGCCGCCGTCCAGTTCGATCGAGCCGCCTTGCGCGCCATGCTTCAGGATGATGTTGATCACGCCGGCGAGCGCATCGGAGCCGTATTGCGCCGACGCGCCATCGCGCAGCACTTCGATGTGGTCGATCGCGGACAGCGGAATCGTGTTCAGATCCACCGGCGCCGAGCCGCGGCCGATGGTGCCATCCACGTTCACCATCGCGCTGGTGTGCCAGCGTTTGCCATCGACCAGCACCAGCACCTGGTCCGGCGCCAGGCCGCGCAACATCGCGGGACGCTGCGAATCGGTGGTGTCGGTGGCGGCCGGGCGCGGGAAATTCAGCGACGGGATCAAGCGCGCCAAGGCGGTGGAAAGTTCGTTGGTGCCGGTGCTTTGCAGCGCGGAGGCCGGCACCACGTCGATCGGCGACAGCGAGGTGCTGTCGGTGCGGTTCTGCGCGCGCGTGCCGGTGACGATCACGGCTTGCAGGTTCTTGGCGTTGCCGGGTTTGTTCGATGCCGCGTCCTGTGCCGCCGCGTTGGAAGCGAACGCGAGCAGCAGTGAAGCGCTGAGCACGGTGAGGGCGTAGCTGTTCTTGGCGAAAGACCGGTCGTTCATTGCGATTGTTTTCCCCTAGCGTATGGCGTGTTGCGTCGCAGCAAGTCAGATTAATGACAACGCCGCCGTTCCTCCAACAAATGATTGGGCTGAGACAAAGTCCAAATCAGAATATCCATATCGGACGCGTGCTTACCCGCACACGCGCCAGGTGCTTCGGGACAAGCATCGTTATCCCGGCATGCAAATGATGTGTAGCGGCTCGCAAGTCGGCACGCCCATCGGAGCTTGTTGCGATCGAACGCCGCAGGCACACCACGTATCTCTAGGCGGCCCGGAACACACGCTCTAAGATGCACCGGCTCGAGGTGATCGCCGGCGTGTTGCCGGCGGTTGAAACGGGAATCCGGTGCGCCGCCTGAGGTGGCCAAGCCGGAGCTGCCCCCGCAACGGTAAGCGCGCAAAGCGATCCACACAGGCCACTGTGCTGCACGCATGGGAAGGCGTGGATCGGAAGGCCAGGCCTTCGCCCGCAAGCCCGGAGACCGGCCTCGTCCAGACCTTACCGACAGGCGGAGGGCCGTGTCGCGGAGCCGCTGCCAGCACCGGTACCGTTGCCGTCCTTCTCCTGCCATGCGCAATGCATGCCTTTCCGAGGCATGCGAAGGAGTATCGACAGCCATGCTGTACTTGTCCCCGATCTGCACGAGCACGCGCGCATGAGCGAGCCTTCCTCACGCGACGGCATGACGCCGGAAGAACGTCATCGCGAACGCATGCAGCGCAAGAAGGAACTGGTGGATCGCAAGATCGCGCGCGCCACCATCGACCGCGGCGTGCTGGTGGTGAACACCGGCAACGGCAAGGGCAAGAGCTCCTCCGGTTTCGGCATGCTGGCGCGCGCGCTGGGGCATGGCTTCCACTGCGGCGTGGTGCAGTTCATCAAGGGCACGTTCTCGACCGGCGAAGAAGCCTTCTTTCGCCGCTTCGCCGGCGACCAGCTCGACTACCACGTGATGGGCGAAGGCTTTACCTGGGAGACGCAGGACAAGGCGCGCGACATCGCCGCCGCGCAGGCTGCATGGAACATTGCGGCAGGCATGCTGGCCGATCCCGCGTACGACTTCGTGCTGCTGGACGAACTCAATATCGCGCTGGTCAAGCAATACGTGCAGCTCGAACAGGTGCTCGCCGCCGTCGCCGCAAGGCCGCCGCGCCAGCATGTAGTGATCACCGGACGCGGCGCGCCGGATGGACTGGTTGACGTTGCAGATACCGTGACCGAGATGCGCGTGATCAAGCACGCGTTCGATGCCGGCATCAAGGCGCAGAAGGGCATCGAGCTGTGAGCGTTCGCCATGCTCCCGCCTTGCTGGTTTCTGCGCCGGCCTCCGGGCAGGGCAAGACCTCGGTCACGGCTGCGCTGGCGCGTTGGCATACGCAGCAAGGGCGGCGGGTGCGGGTGTTCAAGACCGGGCCGGATTTTCTCGATCCGATGGTGCACGCGCGCGCCTGCGGTCACGCCGTCTACCAGCTCGATTTGTGGATGTGCGGCGAAGCGGATGTGCGTAGACGCCTGTATGACGCAGCCGGCGACGCCGATCTGATGTTGGTTGAAGGCGTGATGGGTCTGTTCGATGGCGCGCCTTCCAGCGCCGATCTCGCGCAAAAACTGGGGCTGCCCGTGCTGGCCGTGATCGATGGCTCGGCGATGGCGCAAACCTTCGGCGCATTGGCTTGTGGGTTGGCGAGCTACCGCGAAGGCTTGCCGATGTACGGCGTGGCGGCCAATCGCATTGGCAGCGCCTATCACGCGCAACTACTGAGGGAGAGCCTGCCCGCCTCGCTGCATTGGCTGGGCGCCTTGCCGCGTGAAGATCGCCTGGCCTTGCCGGAGCGTCATCTTGGCCTGGTTTCCGCGGACGAACTGCATGATCTCGATGCGCGGCTCGATGCGCTGGCGCAGGCTTGGTCGCAGCATGCGGCGATCGAGTTGCCGCTACCGGTGGCGTTCGAGGCCCCGGCTTCCGAGACCGTTCCGCCGCTGC